>JAERSV010000065.1 GCA_016845345.1 Methanobacteriota archaeon | reverse complement strand
AACCTAGTAGCTCTTGCTGGATTAGTAACTGGAATCGCCGCGGCATTTAGTATGGGAGCAAGCGAATATCTCTCTACACGTTCTGAGAAAAAGGACACAAACCCACTTACTGCGGCATTTTTTACCTGGATTGCCTATCTTTTAACCGTGTTTTTGCTTGTCGCACCATACTTGCTTATCTCCCCAGATACCCCGCCAGTATATGGGCTCAAGCCTCATGTTCTGGCCCTAGTTTGTACCCTGATTATTGGTATAGTAGTGATAGCGTCATTCAATTTCTTTGTGTCAGTTGTTGAAGAGGTTTCATTTCTTCACCGGTTCAGTGAAATGGCCGGACTACTGTTTGTAGTCAGCCTAATTTCATTCGGCATAGGAGTTGTTCTCAGCAATTGGCTAGGAATCTAAACTCAGTCAAATTTCGAGTGTGATTTCAAGAATATCACCCTCTAATTCGAATTTATGCCGGTCACTATTTAGTGATTGAATCAATTCAACTTGCCTGCTTTTACCATTTGCTTCAACGAATAATTCACCTTCTGTTACCCGTACTGATAATTCGTCTCTATTCACACCTGGCATGTGAACTTGAACAATTAAACGTCCAGGCTGCGCGTCTTGATGAAGCCCTCTTCTAATTGAGAATGGTATATTAGAACCAACGGTTACCATTTCCATTCCTTGAGTTGGTTCTGGGTGTTCTCCATTCATTGAATTCCCTAGGTTTCTTAATGATTCTAAACCGTGAATATCACTAGCTTCAAGCGGGACTTCAGCAACTGGTAGATGTTCAAAACTTTGTTTCAAACTTGCAAGGTGTTTTTGCTCAATTTCACGACGCTGTTGTAGGAAAGGATGGTCAAGGTCAGGTGTAACACGATTTACGATAACACCATTGATGTCTATTCCATATTCAGTGAGAGTATCTGATGCACGGATGGTTTCTGACACAGCCATTTGCTCAGGAATGGTCACTAGTGTGAATGAGGAAACCCATGGATTAGTTAGCACTCTTCTAACATGAGCAACCCTCTTCTGGAATTTGTCTAATTCTTCACGCATTGCTCGCTCTTGGTGCCTACCCATGAGTATGCTTCTCACACCACCAGTCAAACGTGCTAAACGGATAATTCGGCCAGTCCAACTATCTAGAATTTCGGGTAAACCAAGAAACCTCAAAGTGTGCCCCGTAGGTGCAGTATCAAAGATTAGTGCATCAAATCTTGGGTCTTGAGCGAACGACAATAATTGATCAAAAGCCAAAGCCTCATCAAGCCCTGGTAGTAGTAAGTCAGCAGACTCTAGACTACCCATTTCATCAGCAATACCTTCGCTAGCCTGTGAGCCTAGAATATTACTAACATTCCCACCAAGGCCAGCTCTCAATGCTTCTGAAAGGCGAGGGAGTAGTTCATCCATTCTTTCCGCGGGGTCTAATTCTAACCCCCATAGATTTTCCACACCTTCAACAGGGGTTGGTTCTGAGCCCAATTGTACTTCTAGAGAATCACTAGTGCTGTGGGCAGGGTCGCTAGAAACTAGGAGAACCCGATAACCGGAATCAGCGAGCCAAATTGCGGTTGCCGCAGCAGAAGTAGTCTTGCCAACACCGCCCTTTCCACCGAACAAAAGAAGCCGAGCCATCGGCAAGGCGAGGCGCCTCTCCTTCAAGCAATTATCGGGTCATTAATAGATGCAAATTAAGTTGCAGCTTCAATAATATCATCGGCTATTTCTTCAACAATATGTCTTCCACGTGGCCAGGCCCAACCAATTGCAGCCACTACTAAACCGATAGAAGCCCATCCATAAGTTTGCCACTCATCAACACATTCAGTATCAACAACCTCTGCTTCAGTGCAAAAATCAGCCTCACCGTAAGATGAGACTGCAGGAACTAATGTTGCTACTGCAAACATTAGGATAGATGTAGCCATCAATGTAGCCCAAACTTGGCGTGAGCGCCCAGGATTCAATTGTGTTCGCTTCTTTCTTAATACAATAATAAAAGGTGCTAAACAAGCAGCTGTAACCAATGGCCCCAAGATTCCTTCTGGCCAAAATCCCTGTTGGTGGCCAATATTTAGAGTTAGCATGATGGCAGATGAGCCCATTGCGACTAACACCGCTGGTGCGAGGTGGCGACGAAAAGCCAAAGCGAAACACGCAATAGGGGCAATGAATAATTGCGTCTGGAGCATCAAAAACATGACCAATCCAACTATTGATTGAAGAGGGCCTAAACTGTCTAGGGCAGGATCTGTTCTTGGGTCATCCATTTGCATAAGAGCAGCCACTAATGGTGGTGTTACAATCAACAGAGCAATACACCAAGAGACAGGATGATGGTGGATATCTTGCTCAATAGAATCTTCATCCATGAACTCTTCAATCACATCTTCAATAATGAACTTAGACACAAAATCTCCTCCTCTTATGTACCAATCAAAGCAGGGTTTTCATCAAGTTGTTCAAGAGCAGTCCACAAGTCTTTGTTGGATAGATAACCCGCAAAACGTCCCTTCTCATCTCTGAGTAAAATTGCACTTGGCCGCTTGGTTGTTACTAATCCCCACGCTTGAGATACATTTGCTGTCCACTCAATTGTCTCAATATCTGTGTTCATCACATCAGCAATAGTTGCTTTGTGAATACTATTTTTCCACTTCTTGGGTGGATTGCCATAAGCGCGATGAAAATCATAGAGGCAAAACGAGCCATGAAATTTGTCCTCTTCTCGATTATAGATAAGCAGAACATCATCGGGGCGTTCGGCAAATTTTGCTGCAACTTTTGGCATCGAAAGATCAGGGTCAACAACCTGATATTGGTCATGGTGTCCAACATCTTTGATGAGTGGTTCACCTATCGCCATGCTTCCAACCTCATTCTTGAAGTGACCTGCGGGTCACTGACGAGCCGATTATAGCGAGTAGATATAGTGTTATCCTAATTTACCAAAGCCTCTTTTATGTAGGCACTGATAAGTAAAAACAGATCAAAAAACTCAACGGTAAATCAAGTGTAGGTCTAATGATTCAGTAAGTTTGACAATTGAGTACAATTAGTAAATGATATTTTATTAAATTAAATTTAAACTGACCGATAATTTTATGCCGAACAAAATCATAAGTTTGTGACGATAAGCAACCCCTCATCATTTGAGCAGGGCAACAGTTATCATCGCGCGGGAGTGTTCCCAAAAGGGGATTTGAGGTGTCTGGTCCGACAGTTTCATTACTTGAACTCAGAGATGAGTTTGCTTTTGTTCGTAATGATGCAAATTTTGCTGATGTAGGTCGTTCTCTTGGCCAAACTTCGGTCAAGGTGATCTTAGTTCGAGGGAAGAAAAACAAAGGGGTGGCAGGAGTCATCTCTCAAACCCATTTTCTCAAGGTTTGTGCTACTGGAATTAACCCAGTTTCAACTCTTGCACGTAACCAAATGCAGACAGACTTGTTGAGGCTGAGGGATGATACCCCTCTAGACCATGCAGTTGAGACGATTCAAGAGAAGGACCCTGATGCAGTTTTGATTCTTTCAGGTGAGAACAAATTTGTGGGTTATCTAAGTCCAGAGGATTTCCGTCAACTAAAATTAACTTCTGGAACCAAAGGGCGGATGGGCAAAGCGGCTGAGAAAGTTATTGCTGCTGCCCAGGATGCCCCCAAAGATGTCTCTCACTCACTTGATTTGGGAGACGAGTTTGCGTTTATCCGCAATGATGCAGTTTTTTCAGACGCATCAAGAATACTAGCTCCTGTTCATGTGAAGGTGGTCTTAGTAAGGGCCAAGAAAGGCAAGGGTATTGCTGGAGTATTGACTGAACCAGAATTCCTGAAGGTGTGTGCCACGGGAATAAATCCAGACAAGACATTGGTTAGCAAACATATGCTCACAGATCTTTTGCGTATCCGCAGTGATACACCTCTTGAAGAAGCGGTCAAAATTATTG
>JAERSV010000064.1 GCA_016845345.1 Methanobacteriota archaeon | reverse complement strand
CGGGTTGACTTCGAAATTGGGTCTTTCTCAAAGGCTCTTGGCGTGCAAGGAGGAATAGTTGCGGGTAGTGAGCAAGTCAGAAATCATGCATTGAATCACTCTCGTTCATGGTTGCTCTCAGGGAGTCAACCACCTGGGGTTGCAGCGGCTCAAAAAGCCGCTGTTGAAGTCTTGATGGAGGAACCAGAGCATCATGCTAGATTGTGGGAGAACACCGATAGATTTCGACGCGAAATGGAATCTCTTGGCTTTGATTTGGGAATGTCAACAACTCCTATAATTCCAGTTATGTGTGGTGAATCATCAGTTGCTAAGCAGTTATCAGCAGAGATGCGCAAACTCGGAGTTGTTGTCGGCGCGATTGTATTTCCTATGGTGGCTCGAGATAAAGCGCGGGTGCGTAATCAATTGTCTGCCGGCTTGACTGATGAGCAATTAGATGAGATTCTAATTGCCTACGAAACCGCTGGCAAAATTGTCAAATTAATTTGATGATTAATCATCAATGGCATTCACAGCATCTACAAGTTCTTGCTCCATCTCCATGTGACCAAGTTCAACTCTTGAAGGCACGAATGGGTCTTTTCCATCTTCTAACATCGTTAGCATTCTGTAACGAGGAGCCCATGAAAGATGCACATAAATTGGCCCTGGTGCAAGCATCAGTATCCACGCTAAAACCTCTGGGACTTGAGGGGTAAAATCCATCCAACTACCAAGCAGAATGATAAATCCGACAAAAGGCATGGTGAAAAGTACAGTTCTTGGTGGTGTGATTGGTGGGCGTTGGAAAAATTTGCTAATCAAGGATGAAAATTGTCCTGCTAATGCTAATCCAAGTGCGATACTCAAACCTCTGAAGGCAACTTCTCTAAACCACAACTCAATATCCCAAAGTTGGTGGTATCCAATTGGAATAATCAAAGCAGCAGTTAGTAGCAAACCGTAGAATGCTCCGACAATTGCTGGGTGGCTTACAGAAAGTGGCCAAGATGCAAAACGCTGTGACATTGGCGAGCCTAAGAGCATCTCAGTTTGGGCTTCATCGAGCGACTCCAAACGCTTGCGCCACGTTTCCATATTGTATGGCTGATAGTTGAACAGCATTAACATTCACATTGAACAGGGTGCGAGTATCAGCGTTCGTTATATTTCTTTACGATTTCACGAAGGCTTCTTCTCTCGCGAAGTAAGGCTCCCGGTTCAGGTGCTAACGAACCCTCTGTTGTTTCTTCCCACACCCTTTCTACCGGGTAAAACTCAAGTTCTTCTCTATCTCTTGCCTTCTCTATTGGGTCTTCGGAGTCGAAATCCCTTTCTTGCGCGTCACGAAATGAGAGTGCTTGATTGATTAGTGATATAACTGTGCGAGTAATTTGGTCGGGTGGGTACTGCCATCGCAACATAGTTTTGCCATCCATATCATTTTTTTTGAGCAGAGTGCTTTCATTTCCTGCACCTGCTTGAGGCGAGATTCGAACACCCGGTGGGATTAGGTGCCAAGATTGTCCATCTGAAACAAAAACGGAGTTGTTCTCCATGCCTTCACTTGGATGCCATGGGTGTCCGCTTCCAATTGCAACCAAGTCTAGTAGTGCCATCTTTCTGATATTTCTTGAAAGTTCCTTCCATAGCATGAAGGCGATAACTGCAGTAATAATCAACAGAATAATCAAATTATCTAAACCTAAAACAGACAGGATTTTGGAGCCAATTACAATGGCTACGAAACCTGCTAATGTGAAGAACACAGCATTGAACATATTTTGCCGTTTAACCTTAGCAATTTCACTGTTAACCGACCACAAGATAGCATCGTCTGGAAGGTCATCCATAACAGCCGTAGGAGGGACTCGTTCATTCAATTTTCGTGACATTGGGGTTGGTTTGGCCGCGGACATCAGATTCTTGGTATGTCAAGTGATTAATCACGCTCTAGTGAATAAATTCACTAGCCAATAAGTTTGTTTTTTTACTATTCTTGCAGGTCTCCACAATTAGGCCGGTGAATTGAGGTAAGTTGGCGAATCGGCCATAGTACGCGTACGCGAAGGGCCACGTTCAAGAGGGGGTCAAGTAAGACAAGGGCCGAGGATTGGTATGGCTGAACTACCCAAGGGCATCACCAAAGAGGTGCGCAGAGGTGGTTCGGGGGTGCTTGAGTTACTCCTAATTGACTTCGATAGAGAGGGCGACAGCGGCTATATTAGGATTCAACAACCAACTAATCCAGTGAGTATTGCTCAACTTGTGATATCAGATGGGGCGCCTGAGATGGCTCTTTTTGAGTCGACTGAATTATTGATGGGTCACACAGCATTAGAAGAATTGAGGAAGTGTGCTGGGGCGGATGATTCACGGATTTCAGTTCATACAGATGTTGACCTTGGATTGATTGCTGATTTACATCCAGAGGCAAAGTTGCATTTTTCCGATTCAGATACTTATGCTGACAACAAAATCCAAGGGTGGATAACCAATACAAAGCGAGATTCTGATTGGTGGAGGTCAAAGAGAAATCGAGAATGGACGATGACTGAACAGACCTTAGATGATGATGAAGACGATGAAGTCGAGGATGATTTCGCAGAGGTTATTGAATATAATCCGGGGGAGGAATTAGAATCAGGTTGTAGTTATCTAATCGATGACCAGACACCTGATTCAGTGTTTAGAGTGGTAGCACATCTTGCTGCAATCGGTCACCCAATCATGGTGTTATCACGTAGCCCTCCTGAGCGAATTTCTGACGATTTTGGGCTACCAACTTCGGTTTGTCGTTGGCTTAGTGAACGAGATGTTGAGGGGGTTAAAACAGTTAACCCCGGGTTAGAAGAAATCCGGCGAGTATGCGATGAATTCCTGTGGGGTTCATCAAGAGCAGTGATTATTCTTGACGGGGTTGAATATCTTAGTGGAATCCATGGCTTTAGCCGATTGATTGGGATGTTACGTAATTTATTCGATAGTATTCAAACTTCTAACAACATGGTTTTAATCCCTGCTGATTTTGATGTATGGGCCCAGCGCGAACGCTCACTTTTGCTAAGAGAATGTGACCAGATAAGTGCTGGCACAATTGGTGAATGGGCTGACAGACCCGCAGTGGTAGAAGGCCATTCTTTCTGTCAAGAAACAGAATCGTTAAGGATTCCAGAACCACAAAAAATTGACATTGTTACAGAGGCAGAAGGCGACTTCAAGGCCGCGGCATCACGCCTTCTGTCCTCTGATGAGCAGGCACAAAAACCACCAACACACGTGGATTCTGCTTCCACAACGGCTCATTTTACTCAGCCTGAAACCTCATTTTCAGCGCGTTCATTGATTGATGAGATGAAATTAGAAGTAGAACCAGAATCCATTAGTTCGCAAGAAATAATACCGGATGATGAATCTGTAGAAACAGTTGAGGTCAGTGCTGATGAGGATGGTGAATTCACTCTGCCAAGTTGGGCAACCGCGCCCTCGGCTAATATGGGTGATGAGCTACCAACAATTACTCAAGAAGAAGTATCAACTCCTGAACCAATTGAGGTAACAGTTTCTGATGAAGATAATTCTGTTGAAACTGAGATTGTTGATGATGAGAACGAATTTGAGGCAACGGTTGAACCAGAACATACCGGGCCAAATCAACCTACAGTAAATTATCGTAACAAGCAAAAGAGGCGAATAAGTGTGCCTCGAAAACCCGACATTTTACAATTTGAAAAGGCATCAATGCATTATGCAGCCGAAAATAGTAAGCAATTTGAAGGCGAATTAGAGGATTCTGGCTTCGAAGCGATAGATAGTTCGGTAACCGCGCTCAATTACAAGAAGGATGAATTTAGAGAAGTCGGTGAATGGGAGACCGATGAAGAAAGGAACTGGGAAGTTCTTGAGACTCGTGGAATGAATGCTGCAGTTGACAATTCAAGGTCGCTACGTCATGGCGTAAAGGTTGCAAAAACCGCTGCAATTTCTGGTGTAAACACTCGTCAATGGGGTGCTGCGGTGGTTAGTGCCTCTGAGACAGGCCAAACCTCACTCACTCCTGAGTTGGTGAGCAACCCTCTTGCTAGAGAATCTGCGGTTCGTGTACAGAAATCAAAAACCCTTACACAAATATTGGTTGGTTCTGAGTTAGACGCTCTTTATGCTGACCGAAAACAAATGGTGAAAAAGTCTGGAATTGATTTGAAAATCCTTGAGAGAATCAATACTTTGGCTGATAAAGGCCACCCCATTCGTCAACTCGTTGACCGGATTGAAGCAAACTCAAAGGAAGGATTGAAATTGCTGGCTGAATTTGAGAACAAATCAGTAATTGTAAATGATTTAATCACTAGAATTAATGTTCAAGAAGGTAAGTCCGTGATCAATCCAACAGTCGCGGCCAAATATCGTCAGCAACTTATCCAATTTGAGAAGATTGAAAAGATACAATCAATGTTAGATGATTTTGAGGGTTGATTGTTCCAGTATTATTGATAATTAATGACAAATGAAGGGAATTATGGTGGAGAAAATGAATAGACGAACAGTTCTCCAACAACAATTGGAGAAAAGCAAGCGCTTATTGTCAAATTCGGATTCTAATTTAGAAGGGGCGGAACCCCCCCAACCCTCACTGGGGCAATATGTTCGAAGAGGTAAACCACCTTCGGTAGAGAATCCATTTGATGGGCCATTCCTACATTCGACATCAACTGCGGTCAAAAAGAAAACAGGCGATTTTGGTACAATTGCCTCTCAACGCTTACAGAGAATGCGGCAAGGTGTTGAAGCAGATGCACCGATGATTGACATTGACGAAGCACCTCAAGCGGTAAACCCAAATTTTCCCTCTTGGGTCAACGCAGATGTTGAGGATTTAGAAAATCAAACGACTCCAACACCCTTGTGGAGGGATGTCCTAACTGAGCAAAGGGGTCATGCTAGGCCGAGTGATTCTGCTCGTCAGCATCATGCCCAACTTACAGGAACAATTGCACCCCCAGTTGATTCACCGTTGAAAATGGTGGCAGAAGAGTTGGCGATTGGCAGACCTAAATGGCCTCCAATCTTTACACCTAACCAAAACTTCACTTGGGGGAATTGGCAGGTTGGACCTAACAACCGTTTAGCGAGTACAGCAGGGAATGAGGTCATAAGCCACCCATCCGAACGGGCAAACCCTCTCATCATTATTGGAGAAGAAGGTGTGGGGAAAAGCCACCTTTTGAGAGTAATTGGATCATCAATGCACACTAGGTCACCCGAAGGAGAAGTTAGAATCATTGTTGGAGGTTCATTCCCATCTCATTTATCTGATGATTGGGTAGACGCTATACAGGGTTGTAGTGCACTGCTTATCGATGATATTCAATTGGTTAGCAAAGATAGAGAAGAAGATTTAGGTGTTATCATTGACAGTTGTCTTAATTTTGGAGTCCAAGTGGTAATCACTTCTAGTGAAAATTGTGATTATTCAGGATTATTGGCTGGTGTGCTAAGGTCATCAGTTGAAGTCAACATCGGGACTCCAGATGTAATGACATTGGTTCTTTTTATGAGGAACTTAGCCTTGATTAGAGGTCTCTCGCTTTCAGATGAACAGTTACGGGCCATCGCAGTTGCTTCAAATAGTGATTGGAGTTCAGCAACATCTGCTTTTGAGTCGGTGGCATTAGCAATTGAGGCTGGGGCGGAGCCCTTTGGAGTCGATGATATTGAAACAATACTTGCTGGTCAGGAATTAGTCATGCGAGGTGATGATGGTCTAATCGCTTGGGATACTGAGAGGACTGGGCAACGAATTGTCCGCGAGGTGCTTGACCACGTTTTACCAAAGGAGCAACAACCAAATGTTGATATTATCAGTGAAATGGAATCAGTCGTTGATGATTATCAGCCACCTGAGTTAATGCCTGATTCAAGCAGAGAGGCTGTTGATTCACTTATTGAGAGACATCTTGGCCGTGAGAAAGGTGCACTTGAGGATGCACGTGATAAAATTGAATTAGCAGGACTCCCCACAACATTAGAAGCGCCAAGAGGAGAGATTCCTAATATTGATTTGATGAGTGAAGGATTCCTTGACCGGCTAGAATCTAGGCTTCGCAGACATCAAGATGAATTATTTTCTCTCCATGATGAGATGGAGGATATTTCCAGCAAAATCGAGGATGCCGAACCCAAGGAATTGGTTGAAATGGCCGATAAAATGCTTGAGATTGAACGTAAATTATCACGCATTTCACGATTGGGCGCAGGTGAATCACTCAAGAAGCGGACTAAGCCTGAACGCCCTTACGAACCAGTTGGCATAGAGGAATATATTCCACAAACTGAATGGAACATTGATGAAGAATCAGTTTCCGCAGATGATTTGTTAGCCCCCGCAGCCACTCTACAACCGCTAGTAATTCTCAAACCCAAAGAAGCTGTGTTAGAACCTACTACTCCTCTGCAACCCGTGGTAATTTTGAGGACTGCTGACCCAGAACAAATGAGCCATTCGTTCAATTTGGGTCAAAGATAAAGTTCACAATGTGATTCAAATAAACCTGAACCCTTTTTCTGCAATTCGGTCCGCTTCTAAATTCAATTTGATTGTATCACCATTAATTTCTAGTGCATCAGCATGGTCAATTCCTGGACAAAGTGCTTTGGTTTTCTCCCAAGCCCTACCTGAAACCAAATTTTCTCGCCAAAATGGAAATGCTGAACATTGGGCTGGCTTTACCTCATAAATTCTGCAAGTTTTCTCACCTGATAAGTAAATGCAACGCCCATCTTCAGGTTTAGATTCTAATACAAATCTCCCATCAAAACTAGTTCGACAATTCTCTGATAACCATTCTTTCAAACCAACATTAAGGTGCTTAGCAATTCTTTCAGCATCCTCGCGGGATAGGTAAACAATTCCTCCCGGTTCATCACAACACCTTCCACAGTCAGGGACACAGATGAAGTTGACACCACTTTCCCACCAAGCAGCCTCTCGGCTGCCAAATCTTCGCTTCCACCGTGACATCTTCTCAATTGCAGGGGTGGCTATTTGGCTGTAATTGTTATGTGTGTGTTGAACCTGAAAAAAAATTTATTTTTTATTAGTATTCAGTTGAAGCATTTTGTGATTCTTATTGCGTTGCACTTATACCAATGACTTGAGTGAGATGAAATCCCGGAGGAGGTGATTGCCAAATGACTGACAATGACGAAGAACCAACATTGTTCGAAGTAAAGGATAGTCACTTGGATACAGGATTACGTGGAATTCCTGTTGGCACCTGCCGAACTTCATTCGTTGACTCAATAAAGGGAGTGCACTATGTTGGCTATCCAATTACAGACTTAGCAGAAATGGACCCAGAAGATATTATCTTCTTGCTCTTTGAAAAGCGGCTACCAAACCGCCATGAATCGCAAGAATTCCGCAAAGATTTGGCGGCTCGAGCAGAAGAGATGCCTGCTGGTGCACTTAGAGTGCTGGAATCTCTGACTCCCGCGAGTGGTCATCCAATGGATTGGTTATCACTTGGAATTCAGGCTTTGGGAATCTCCGATACAACCGGTGATGTTCGAGAAGATGGTCTCAATCTGATTGCTAGAATGCCAGAGTTGATGGCAACGATATTCCTTTTGCGGGGCGGACACGGATTACCTGAATCAGGTAGTGAGCCAGGCAAGGGAATGGTCGAGAATTTCGTCCATTTATTAGGTGTGTCAGGTAAAGATTCAGAGAACATGATACGCGTACTGCGTACCTTCTTAGTGCTTCACATGGACCACGGTGGAGGGAACCTATCCACTTTTTCAGGAAAGTGTGTCGCTAGTGGTAAGGCTAGTCTCTATGCATCTATGTCAAGTGCAATGAACGCTCTTTCAGGTCCTTTGCACGGAAGAGCTAACCAGTCATGTCTTGAGTTTATTCAGAGAATCGGAACAAGTGACCCAGAGAAGGTGGAAAAATTCGTTCGAAGCGAATTAGCGGCAAAGCGTCCAGTCTACGGTTTTGGCCATGCAGTGCTTAGGGCTGAAGACCCTAGAGCCGCTGCTCAAATTGCATTAGGCTCAGAGGTTTGTCCCGATGATAATAATTTCAAAATCGTCAAGGTATTGAGAGAAATTGCACCAAAAGTACTCGGTGAAAATCCAAAGATAAGCAATCCTTTTGCAAATGTTGATGTTGCCTCAGGAACATTGTTGCATGCTGTAGGATTCCATAAACCAGAGTATTTCACGACATTTTTCGGTTGGGCTAGAATTGCCGGTATTAGTGCACAAATTCTTGATGAGCGCAAGGCGAGAGGTGGGCGTGGGGTACCGATTTACCGGCCGAAGTATTTTGGACGGGACCAGCCTGTTCAGCGGCTTGAATAATTGAACCATTTTTCACTTCAAATTGGTTTTTCCAGTACCACGATGACCAATTATTCGTGGTACTTCCCAAGGAATTTGGTTTCCACCACTTGAATCTACCAACTCATCAAGACTACGGCCCCATTTCCAGCGTTTTCTTTGGGCCGAAAGGAATTCCTTTCTGCCTTCACTTGTCATTTCATTCCACGGAATATGTTGTCCGTCAAATAGTGGCTCACTGGCTGGCCTTTTTGACCTAGGTGAGCCATCAGGAAGATGAGTAATTTCTGGAGATGCATCATCAGTTAAGGCGGTCAGCCCAGCGTCAAGCACTGCCTTTTCATTTGCTACTCTAACCGGCCAAACAAAGGCGGGGAATCCTTTCCTCGCTTTGGTTAATTTTTTGAGTCCTTTTCCTGTTAGAGCAACGCTAGTCCCAAGTGTTAGGTGGCGATTTTTACCGTGAAGATAATCGATTGTACATGGAATCATCGGAGCCCCCCATTTCTGGTGTTTACGCATTAATCTAGGTAAGGAATGGGCGATGAAAGATGGTGCCGCGATTGCACGTTGTAAATTTCCAGAACCCCATTCTCTCAATGTAGGCATTAGGCGGGCTTTGGGATATTGCCAGCCCGCTGATTTTACAGCAGGTAGGAATTTTTTGTCAAAAGAATACAGAACAGTGGTTCCATCAGGAAGGTCAAATTCAGAAATTGCATCATCAACCATTTTAATCATAGATGAAATGTATTCAATCCGTTTTGAACCACCTCTCCATCCTCCGCCAACTCCACTACTTGGGTGTGGTGATTTTAGTTCGATGCACACAGTTTTACCCTGCTCTTGCCAAGGAGTCGTGAACTCTTTTTTGGCCAGTAAATCATCAAATCTATCAGAAAATGGTTTCAATTCTTCACTTGTTAACAATTCGATGTAATCACCATTCTTTGTGACATTGTCGTGATGTAACATTAAGAATCCATCAGCAGAAAGTCGGAGGTCAAATTCAACACCATCAAATTGATTGATGCCGTAGCATAGTGCTTCCACAGAATTTTGTCTCGGTTGTTGCCAAGTCAAACTCACTCCCCCTTAACCTCCGTTACAGGTTCCACATTTGAACCCAAAGGGGTGTCGTAGCCGTTGGTGAAGCATCATATCCTGTGCTCTCCTTCGAAGAAACATGGCAGATAGCGAACCCAGTAAAATTGCTGATTCTAATGGGTCTGACACTGTAGTTCAGAATATCACCATTCAGGACTCAGTAATCATGGGAGATGTTAGCCAATCCATGGAAGAAACTGCTACTGCAGTTGAGGAAATAGTTGAGTCAGAAGAAGAAGGAAATTCAAAGCAAATCCGTGGCTATTGCATGTATGATTGGGGGAAGTCTGCCTTTGAAACTAGTGTGACAACTGCGATTCTTCCAGCGTGGTTTTCATATCTTTTCTTAGAAGCAAATGGAATTTCAATTAACACCATGTTTGGTGATATGACTTCGGATACGTTTTGGGCGTGGGCTGTTACGGGTGCTGCTTTACTGGTGGCGGTTTTGAGCCCCGGCTTTGGAGTAATTGCAGATAGAACGAAAATCAAGATTAAAATGTTGAAAATTTTAACTTGGGTAGGAGCAGGCTCAGTAGCATTACTCGCGTTAGCACCTTTGTTTCCAATTTCAACACAATGGATTTGGCTATTTGTGATGTTTTTGTTGGCAAATATTGGCTTAAACGGTGCTGGAGTATTCTACAATGCACTACTTCCTCATCAAGGATCAGAGCAACAGATGGATGGTATCTCTAACAAAGCGTACGCATATGGATATCTCGGTGGTGGCTTACTTTTGGTATTCCACTTGGGGCTTGTCTTGGGTGTTTCAGGCTCTTGGGTCATACCTTTTTGCATGGCCACTTCAGGGCTTTGGTGGTTTGGATTTGCGTTTTGGACATTTGCAACAGTTCCTGAACCCGAAATTGAAAACGAGGTTGGTGGTTTGAATGTAGGTTCTGCCACTAAATTAGCGATAAAAGAATTGAAGAAAACAATGAGTGAATGGCGTTCATTCAAGACGCTGTTCATTTACATGTTAGCATATTTCTTCTTCATTGATGGAATTAACAGTGTAACTTCGCTTGCTGGTGTTTATGGTATTGCAGTCCTCGGTCTGTCAATCACTGATTTAATTGCCACAATTGTTGTGATTCAATTTGTAGGTTTTCCATCCGCTTATTTCTTCACATGGTTAGCAGGTAAAACTTCCACCAAGCAAGCGCTAACTGTGTCTTTAGTTGGATGGTGTTTCATGATAGGCGGAGCCCTTGCTTTTGCTCCCTTAGAGTTAGCAGAGCATGAAAATTATGATTTCCAATTTGACTGGGAAGATGACCATTTCGAAGTCAGAATGCTTGACCATGATGTCCTTGGTGACGGTTCATCAGACCGTGCTCTTGAAGCCCAATTTGGTCACTTTTTACCAACTGAGGAAGATGGTGTAGGCAATGCTACTTTGGCAGAAGTATCTTTGTTCATGAATTCCTTGAATGATACACGTTTTTCTGCTTCGGTAAATGGTAGTGCGAACCTGAATGGTAGCACTTCTTTAGGTGTTGACCACCCAACTAGTCTTGGTGACGGCAAACTCGATTCGGTTGGCATCAAAGCGAGAGAATTAGTATGGGCCCCACTTGGCTTAAGTGTGACAATGCAATTTCTACTCTTAGGCTGTCTTGCTGGAGTTTTAATGGGTGGGTCCCAAGGACTCGCTAGAAGTTTATTCGGTAAGATGATTCCAGAATCTAGAAGCACAGAGTTCTTCGGCTTTTTCGGCTTCTTTGGAAAAGTCGCAGCACTGATTGGACCTTTGATGTACGGTGCGATGTCAACGATGTATGACAGTCGAGTTGCAGTAGCCAGTTTGTCAACTCTGATAATTACTGGAACGATTTTGATGTGGTGGGTTGATGTTGAAGATGGCATTGCAGTAGCAAATGCAGAGGATGAAAGAAATCGAACTGAGAAGGCTGAGAGTTCTGATTAGGGCATTCAACAGATGTTGAGTGATATTTCACCCAAAAATTCGGTCAAGAACTAGAGCGATTTCGAATAAAATTAGCATTGGGCCGGCGACAAGGAACATCGACAGCGGGTCAGGTGGCGAAAGCATCGCTCCAACACAAAATCCAGCAAACCAGAAGTGTCGCCTAAATTGGGTTAACATCTCTCTTTCAACCAATCCTCCACGAAGGGAAATTAAGGTTACAAGTGGGACTTGGAATCCTATTGCGGCACCAAGGCATAAGCCTGCAATGAATCCAATCCAAGCGGATAACTGCCAAGTTGTTGTGGCTCCGATTGCTGCCGCATCTGCTTGTAGATATTCAAGTAAAATAGGTAGTAAGAAATCAACCACATACCATATCCCGGCTAAGCCAAGTAAAATTGCACAAAGTAATGACAAAATCACACTACTTAACGAAGAAAAGTTTGACAATTCTACACCCTTCAATTGCGCCTTTAATTGCTCACTACGAGATGCCAATAACGCCGCCTCAAATGTGATTGTAAGAACCACTAATAATACTGCAAAATGAGCAGCCAGTCTTAGTTGGAGGATGACTACTTCCAAGGGTTGTAAAACCACAATAGATACTTCGTTGGGTACTAAATTTGCCTGTCCGAGTAACCATGTCAAGGCTACTCCGGCGATTGGGTAACCAACAATCATTCCGACGAAAAATGTCATCGCAAAGCGCTTCACTCTTGTCCTGAAAAAATCACTTGCAGAAGTCAGCATTTCACCTTGCTCACTGTCGAGTAGAGACTCCAAGTCGCGGGCTAATGTTTCAGTCCCAGCAATCGACATCAATCAGCGCGAGGCGGCTCTCCTCCATCATATTTGAGGGATAGAGGGCAGACGAGGTTTTGGCTTAGATTCCTTCTTTGGAGGTGTTGGAATCGTCGGTAATGATGGTGGTGTCCGAGCACTTGATATTGGTGTTGGCTCAGTATTCGCCTCCTTCTTGACAACAGGCATCGGAGGCGAATCAGTGAATTCGATAGGTCTGCCAAACAATGTCCAAGAATTCAATTCAATGTCAAATACTGCTTTGTTAGGAAGTCCACTAGGCCGATTTGGCATAACTCCACTCTGTGCCTCTTTAACTTGAGGAACTACAGGAGTTTCAACTGGTTTCACATATTTGTTTTGAACGGGCGCGGGCTTCACCGCTACAACCTTAGGTTCGGGGGTGGGTTGAGTAGTTGGTGTACTCGGGAGACTTGGTAAGGATGGTTTTTCCTTTTGCTCTGGCTCAGTTATCTTCACAGCATCAACAGTGACATCATCTTCGGCCCAAGGCGAATCATCTAGCCAGCCAAGTTCGTCACTGTCGGAGACCTCCTCAACTTTTTCATCCAAAACAGTTGCTTCCACGGCTGGCTCGGTTAGGTCAATAACATCCATTTCATCAGAGGTAGAGGTTACGGTGTAGCGGCTATCTATGGTAGTGTCTTCACTTTCCTCATGAATTATCTTGCCTTTGATTAATTCGTCATCAACTCCCATCTCAAGAGCTACTGCCTTCATTTCTCCAAGTGCGCCAGCAATGATATCTGCTGTTGGTGTGCCATCGCCATCAACAATATTTGACACAATGGCGGCTGTAGTTGGATTAACTACACTCAAGCCGCCCGGCCTTGAAACTGATACTTGACCAGATTCTAGTTGTTCACGCTGTGATTCAGCACTCATCTTTGAGGGTCCGTCAATTGATTCACGTTGCCTGAGACCAATTATTGCAATTACCAATGTTGTAATCATCAGAAATGACATAGCAAATTCTTGGCCTGTAAATGATCCGGCATCTGACCAAAAACCACCTTCCTTGTATGGTAAATTCAAGGATTGTCTAATGTATTGGAGAAGGTGAAATTTCTGGCCTCTACTGCCAGTACCTAAGACACCAGCAGGGAACAAGCCAAGTACCCCATTTAGAAGAATAACCATAAATTGGGATATGGAAATGAGCAATGCAAGTTTGCCAATATTCGGATATCGCCTCTCCATCAACCTCTCCCCGGGTATCCGTGATAGACTCCTCCATATTCAAGGCTCGCTTCGCGAGTGTAGTAAGGGATACTCGGTTAGATACTCCTATACGGGGGAGTTGTGATATGACAAAAGCGAGTCGCCTGTAACGGGAAGATGACAGAACTACCTCCGACTGAACAGGAGCAATTGCTCGATGCCTTACATCAAAGGGGTGAGCAATTGTCAAACATTCTCAGTAGCATCAATGCTGCAGTTGCGGTTACAGATGTTATAGGGAATATCGTTCTACTCAACGATGTTGCTCGCACAGACTTAGGATTAATTTACTCTCCCGAACTCACTTTAGCCGCGTTCGCCGCTCAATTTGATTGGAGGGATAGTGATGGTGAGTCCTTTACAGAAGAAAATTTCCCGGTTACAGCAGTGTTACAAGGAGGTCAACCAATCCACGAACTTGCAGTTTCCAAGGGTGAGGGGAGTGAGGCGCGTCATTTCCGTCTCTCGGCAACACCCCTAACCTCACGCGAAGGTGATTTGGTGGGTGCGGTAGTGGTTTTCCATGAAGTCACTGAACTAGTTCATTTGCAAACTGAGTTAGAAGAAATGAATGAACAGCGTCTCGGTTTTTACAGTGGAATGAGCCATGAACTCAGAACTCCTCTACAAGGTATCGTAGGATATACAGATTTGCTTCTTGAAGAAGCAGAAGATGGAACTTTTGAGAAAGAAAGTTTAGAGTCAATTCGCTCTTCAACCGACCATTTACTTTCGCTAGTTACTGATTTACTCGATTTATCAAAAATTGTTGCAGGAAGAATGGAATTGGATAAATCAGCAACTGAATTGACTCCAATCATCAGGGAAGCAGTGAAAATGGTTTCACCAAATGCTAGAAAAAAGGGCATTTCAATGAAGGTTGAATTAGATGATTTAGGTGAAATGATGGTTGACAAAAGGGCAATTCGCCAAGTGATTCTCAATCTTGTATCCAATGCAATAAAGTTCACGGATGAGGGCGGGGAAGTTGTGATTTCATGCACAAAATTTGAGGATGAAGCCCATGTACTGGTACGTGATACAGGGACTGGAATTTCTGATGCAGACCAAGAATTAATTTTCCGGGAGTTTGTTCAGGTCAAGGGTTCAGATGGGCGCCAAAGGCCAGGTACTGGTTTAGGGTTGGCTTTGTCAAAACACTTTGTTGATATGCATGGGGGTTCACTAGTAGTAACCTCAAGAGTGGGGGTTGGCTCAACATTCATCGTTAATTTGCCACTTTGATTTTTTGGATTTATATCAAGTCAATTCTTAGATGAATTTCCCACATGTTTTCTAAAGGGCAACTAAATCATGTAGAACATGACTCGTAAAATCTAGACTCTCAATGCCATGGATCTTTCTTGGACTTCTTTTTTCTAAAAGATAGACCTATTGTGGCGATAATTAATGTTGTTAATAATATTCCAGCAAAGATAAATTGCCAATTAAATTGGAAGGTTGTAAATCCTTCAACTTCATCAGTTGATGTCTCTGCGATATTTTCGGCTAGATTGTTCTCTGCTGAATCATTCTCGGCACGCAAAAAATCTTCCCCATTTGAGCCGCTTTGATTATCATTTCCTTCAACAGTGGTGTCGTGTTCATCAATTATGATATCATTTTCAGAATTGTTTAAGTCATTAGTTGGTTCACTAGTTGAGTTGTTATTGTCCAGTTGTTGTGCTTCATTATCTATCGGTAGTTCGGCAGTGACCCATGGTACCGAAATCAATGAGAATGAGTTGTTTCCTGTATGATTAACTTCATAAATTATTCTTCCAGAATTACTAATCATCACGATTGCATCAGGGTATGGTATTTCGTAATCTCTGACATCCTGATATGAACATTGAAGGTCCCCCCATGTCATATTTTCTACATCCAATCGCATTGCGGCTTTATTGTAAGATGTTCCATTAAAAAAGCTATTTTCTGAACAGATAGGGTCAATCTCACCAGTGACATTCACGCCATGAGATCCATAGTTTTGGAAATGATCATATCTAGCAATCATTGCAACAGTTCCATCTTGTAGCAGAAAGACTGAATCAAGTGGCCTATACATTCTTACATTGAATATTTGTGTTTGTGGGGCTGGAATGGTTTTTACTGTATTATTAACATTGTCAAACAAAACGAAATTAGTTTCATGAGTTTTTAACTCTATAGTTTCTGAAAAATTTTGAACTAAATTGTAAACAAAATAATCTCCGTAGATCACTTCAAGTGAGATTAACACAATATTTGAATTGAATCCTAGAAAACTTATTGCTGTGTGCTGCAAACCATCTCCAACAGTTACTTCTAGCAATGGCATCGTTGTTGTTGAGTTATTATTTACAGTTATTCTAACCAATGTCAACTCTGAAAAATTATACAAAAGTTCACCATCATTATTCAAGAGTTCAACATGTTCGCAGAACATAAAAAATTCAGTGGAGTTTTTATTTACGCTAGCCAAGGTTATATCACAATCTTCAGGAGAATCTCCCGTACGGTTGACCCATAAACTAAAGTTTTCTTTGGATTGATGCTCATTAAGAGGGTCTTTGAAAATTGTATAAGCATATGTGGAAATTTGATCTTCTTCATTAAATGGAGGCCGAACTATCGATTGTGAAATTGCTACAGGGAAATTAATATCATTATGTTGGTGGATTATCTTTGGCTGATTCGAGAAAAACTGATGATTCAAATCTAGAAGGGAGATGTGATTTTTAACTCCATCATGATTCATAATCAGAACGATGTGTGGATGAGGTGCATAGATCTTATTATCATAGGTAAATCTACAGAAACTAGTGATGAAAACTAGAGTTCGACTCGATTCTTTCTTAACTGTATCTACCCCGATAAGACAGTTCTTTCTAGAATTATTATATTCATTCAAGAATTGTAGGTTGTCTTGAGAGAGAATACTCAAATTTTCTGAAAAGAGATAGATATCTAACTTTTCGGAGTGTACTGAATAACATAACAAAGTTCCAAGGATGCAGTTATAGTCTTGAGACATCTTTGATAGATTTCTAGATTGATTAAATACACGTTTGTATATATCACTAGAT
>JAERSV010000063.1 GCA_016845345.1 Methanobacteriota archaeon | reverse complement strand
CGACAATCTTTCGGTGACATAAATGCGGTGCTCTCAAACAATATTTCTGGAATGGGAGTCGTTCAAGCATACAATGCTGAAACTTACGAAGCCACTCGAGTTGGAAGGGAGTCTTCATCATACAAAGACCATGCAATTGGTGCTACAGTTCAACGGACAAAATTTCTGCCCGGTATTTATGTAATTGCTGGGCTAGCCTTTGGACTTCTTGCAACTGCTGGCGGGTACCTCATGCTTGAAGGCCCGTCGCAAGGGGGAATTACTCCCGGGCAATTCGTCACATTCCTATTGATGAGTACTAGAATGTCTATGCCATTATTTATTCTAGGAATGCTAGTTAATCAAATTCAGAAATCTGAAGCGAGTGCTCGAAGAGTATTCGCAATGATTGATCTCGAGCCATCTATTATTGATAGGGAAGGGGCAAAATCATTGGAAGCACCTGCTGATGCAATCACATTTGATGATGTTCACTTCGCCTATCCAAATGGAAACAAAGTTTTGAATGGTGTCTCATTTGGACTAAAACGCAATCAGAGCATAGGAATCGTTGGTCCGACTGGAGCAGGAAAATCAACTATTGTAAAGTTACTTCTCAGGTATTACGAAACCGATAGCGGGGCTATCTCCATGAATGGTTCAGACATTAATGAGTTAACTCTTGGTTCAATCCGTGATCAGATTGGATATGTTAGCCAAGATGTGTACTTATTCCATGGCACTATCAAAGAAAACATAGCATATGCAGACCAAAATGCCGATGATGCCGCGATTGAAGAGGCAGCCAAATTAGCAGGGGCTGACGAATTCATCCAAGAAGCACTGAATGGTTACGATACAATTGTTGGAGACAGAGGCGTGAAATTATCTGGGGGGCAACGCCAGCGAATTTCGTTAGCAAGAGCAATTCTTCGCCGCCCGCCACTTCTGATTCTTGATGAAGCAACAAGTGCTGTTGATACACGTACCGAAGAAATCATTCAACGTAATCTCAATCAATTCAAAGACGGTAGAATGACAGTTGCTGTCGCCCACCGACTCTCAACAATTCGAGATGCTGACCAAATTCTTGTGCTGGTTGAAGGTGTAGTTGTAGAAAGTGGTGCTCACGACGAACTTATCGCCCAAGATGGAGTATATGCGGATTTGTGGGCAGTTCAAACAGGGGAACTTGACAAAACTACAGGTGAGGCTACCCGTCATGACGGCTGAAAATAAAATTGAGTGGCTTACTGTTGAACCGGGTTCTGTTTGGCTTGGTAGTGATGATGGCCGCCTTTCTCTACATCCTGTCAAATACCACCCACGCCATGAAGTTAGAATTGATTATACATTTGAAATCTCTAAACTCGCTTATCCTCTCAATGACTTGCTCAAATTAAGTGGCATTGATAGAGAACAATTTGAGCAAGATGGCTTGAGGCCACCATCAGAAGGTGAATGGTTGCTTGCACATACTCAGGGATTGGTTGAACAGGGGGATGCTTCGTGGGAAAAGTTAGCCGATGAGCGCCCACGAACGGGTTTTTGGGAACAGAGATGTGATGGACAACCCCGAAAAACAAATTATAGGGTTAAACTCGAACTCATGAAAAAATGGGGAAAAGAAGGTCATGAAACTAGTTACACGACTGAAATTAATGAGGCCATGAAAGGCAAGGAAGTTACTCGAATTGTGCGCGCACCACAATCCTCAAACAACCCCCCAAGATTACCAACGGAGGATAAGAGACCATTCTTCATCCGTGAAATTTTGTTTACTGTTTTAGTTGGAATTACTCCCTCAATATTATGGGCATACAACTTTGCTTCATCTGAATATCTTAGTGGAAATTGGACCAATATAATTGGTGGAGGGATTTTCATCAGCCTTGCAAGTGGATTTGTATGGCGGCCAAAAACTGCATCTTATCGAGTATCAAGTGACGGCAGTTCAATGGAAAAGATTTGATTCAAGAACGATCTTTGTCATCAACTTGCAGACCTGGTTTCTTTGAAACATAAATCCGCCACCACGCCTTGATGACCCCTGTGCCGTACGACCAGTGAAGGAGGAATGTCATCAGTGGAGCAACGAGAACTGTAGCAAAAGTTCGGCTTGGTGAGTTACCCTTTGCAGCACCTGCCCAACAGAGTAACACATAGAGCCCCCCAAGACTAACCGGTAAGTGAACAGCAGTTCTAGGACAACCAAAAGGAACTACTGAGGGAGAAATATTCCAAAACTCCGGCCACGCGAGACCACCGCTCAGAGCGCCATACACGAATGCCCCAACACCAATGAGCGCAAGGATAGGAAATAATCCGACAGCCGTATGTGACCAAGCCTTCATGCCCGGGTGCACTTCACTTGCAAGAATTCTGACTAAACCATAATTCTGAATTTGCTTTCGGACGCGGGATGGATTGCGACGGCGATGCCACATGATGGCTGAGCCGTCGGTCCACAATTTGTATCCGGCTTGTTCAATGCGATGGTCAAGCATCGCATCTTCACAACCAATTGCTCTTGCATCAAAGCCGCCTACGGCGTCTAAAACCGACTTGCGATATGCGGCATTGACGCCGGGAAGTTGCTCGGCTGGCTCAAGGTCAGCCGTGCCTCTTTTACCATAATTGGTTCCAGCAGTCACCCATTTTGAACAAAAAGTGACATCAATAACACGCTGCCAAAATGTTGAGCGCTCATCAGCGGGAGCGAAGTTGGGGCCGCCAACGCCTGCGACTTCTTCGCGCTCAAACCAACGGATTAATTTCTCAGCCCAATCGGATTCAACCCAGACATCGTCATCAGTGAACAACACGATGTCGCACTCAATAACAGCCAATGCCACATTGCACGCGTCCGCACGCGTGCGTGAACCCTCATCATCAATGAATCGTGCACCATGTGCCTCCGCGACTGCTTGGCCCGGGTCACCATCCGGTCCAACCACGACTACCTCGAAAGTTGCACCAGAACTTCTAGCCTCATCACTTGGCCAAGTTTGATTTGCCAAGCCATCAAGTGCGATACCCAACTCCTCTGCATTTCGTAAACTGGGGATAATAACGCACACACGCGAGCCACCCCCCTCACTAACCATGACCGTCGGACCGACACCCCCATTTCAAGGCTAATGTGCCAAAGTTCCACACAGCGAGAGATTGATATGGGAAGTATTTGTGGCCAAGAGTATGAAATTAGCCCAAATCATGGTATTTCTGATGCTGCCACTGGCCGCTCTAAGCCCTCTACTAGAATCAATTGATATTGAACTTGATAATGAAAATGCAGTGACTCCGGTTGCGAAAAATCCTATTGTTGTTGTAAACTCAAACGTACATTGGCAGTTTGTTACAGGAGATTTTGGCATCTACAATGGCTCCATATTGGCTGAAGAAATTCGTTCCGAACAAGAAAATGAGAGTGACATTGATCGAGCAGAAGTAAATTGGGTCACAGATTTCAGGGCTGATTTAATTGATGGGGTCTACTGTTCATTCCCTGCTTATACTGGGCTCTGTAACCAACTAATTCTAACGTTTCAAGCGAATATAACCACATACAATGATACACAAAATTCAGAAATGATTATGAATTTTTCAATGACTTTGAAAGAGAGTACACCAATTGCCTACACTGGCTGGATGAAAGGGGAGAGTCAATCTCATTTCCGGATGTGGATGAAGGAACAAAGCGGAAATGAGGACATGTACCGGATGACAGGATGGGAAAATGAGACTTCTGAAGAATTCATCACCGGCTATCAGGAGAACATTACGGTTGGAAATGTTTGGACTGAAAATGTAAAACACTGGAACAATTGGACCAGTGAGGAAAATGGGGAATTTAATGCTGGTGGGGGTAATTGGGCTCCTGACCCTCCTAACTCTGATGCTGGGAGTAAATACGAAGAAACAAATGAAACTTTTAATGCTACCAAAGAAGTTACTATTCAAAGCCCTGGCTATAATTTAGCGGAAAGTAATGGAACTGGGCCAACTTTAATCCCTGCTATTGAGATTGAACAATGGACCGATAAAGGAAAGTTGGAATCAATCGAGACACTTTCCGAATTCGGAATGCCTGTTGTTGTAAATAATATGACAGTTATATCTTGGAAATTCACAAATGGCGTCTGGGTTGATGCAGATAATGATGGAGTTCGTGATTCTGCTGACTTATGCCCTAACACTCCTGCAGTTCATACCGGATTAGATTCCGATGGTTGCTCTTGGGAACAAAGAGACGATGACAATGATGGGGTTTTCAATCCGGATGATAATTGCGCTGATACCGATGTCCAAACGATGACAGAACTAGATTCAAATGGTTGCGCTTGGGAACAAAGAGATGATGACGGAGATTCTGTCCTCAATCCTGTTGACCGTTGCCCAGCAACACCTGCTAACGAAACCGCTGATACAGAACCACCATGGCAAGGCTGTTCTGCAAGTCAGAAAGATACTGACAATGACGGGGTTTCAGATGCGATGGACAAATGCCAAGGATTCAATGATAGCATTGATGTAGATTTAGATGGAATCCCAGATGGCTGTGACTCTATGATTGACAATGATGGGGATGGAGTCAACAATACTGCTGACCTCTGCCCGGGCTTTGATGATACAATTGATGTGGACCAAGACGGAGTTCCCGATGGTTGCGATGATATTGTTGATAGTGACTTTGATGGCGTTGCTGATTCCGAAGATGAATGCATGGGTTACGATGACACAATTGATGGAGATCAAGATGGAATCGTTGATGGTTGTGACCCAATTATTGATTCTGATGGGGATGGGGTTTCCGATTCCTTAGAACTTTGCCCCGGCCATAATGACAATGTTGACGTTGATTCAGATGGCATACCTGACGGTTGTGATACTCTCATAGATTCAGATAATGACGGAGTTGCAGATGCTGATGATACCTGTGAAGGGCACGATGACAGCATTGATGTAGATGATGATGGCATTGCTGATGGATGTGATACACTCATAGATTCTGATGCTGATGGAGTAAGAGATGCCGATGATAGATGTCCAGGCCATGATGACAATATTGACATTGATAATGACAAAATTTCTGATGGGTGTGATACACTTCTTGACAATGATGCTGACGGGGTTGCAAATTCACTCGATGACTGCGTGGGCACACCGGTTGGAACTGAAATTGACAGCACTGGATGTGAAATACCAGCCGCTGGATTATCAGGTGGAATTATTGCTTCACCAATCATGGTAGGAGGAGTCCTTGGTGTGGTAGCATTTGTAGTATTAATTGGGGCAGTCACAATAATGCGTCGAGGAAAAGGTGATGATATCGTTGAAGAAGAATCACTATTTGACCAGCCCCAAAGTAGCCTAAAATTCACAGGAGCTGGTATGCCAACTAGGATTACTACCCCACTAGATTCCCAGCCATCATCCGGAGCACCGCCAATGGCATCTTCTCCACACCCATCACAAGTAGGGCAAATTCAGCCTGATGGGTATGAATATCTTGAACATCCGCCCAACTCACAGAATTGGTGGTATAGGGACCAGCACACCAACCACTGGATGAAATACCAAGGTTGAGAAATTGAATTTAATTCCCTTAATTTGACCCCCTTTAGGGGTCAGACGCCTGAACGCAAAGTTTTGAAGGGTTCCCCACATCTCAGCAATTGGTCAAAATGGCTTCAGGAACAGGAATTCGATTAAACGGCGCGCTGAGCATCCTTCTAGTAATGCTACTGGTTTTAGGCGGAATGGCATCAATGTCATCGCTTGAGATGAACGATGCTGCAGCGGCAGGTGACAAGGGTGATGACACCGCAGACAGCGACGAAAGGAAAGATGCTTCAACTCTTGAGAAGAGTGAATCCGCTTGGTTAGAGCGTTGTAAACAAATGAAGAACGGTGGATTTGACCGAGGAGACTGGGATATGAACTCAGCAGCACCACTTAGAGACAGTGCTACTGCGTCGGGAAGGCAAGGAGATGAGAACAACGATGACGATTCCACCGACAACCATGATGACCATTCTTCTGACAACCATGATGACGATTCCACTGACAATCATGATGACGATTCCACCGACAACCATGACGAACATTCAGAAGATGGGAACACTGATGTTGACTGGCATTTACCAGACAACATTGAAGTTTTCAGAACAGCATATGGTGATTACGTAATTCGAATCGTCCACGATGATGGTACGGTTACAGAAGAAGTCGTTACTGAGGAAGAATTTGCTGAATTCCTAAGCAACCACGGTTGGGACACAACTGATGAGGTTGAAGAACCCCAAACCGACAGAGTTGAACACGACCATGTGCGTGAGGAAATGGTTGGCTTAGAACTTGAATTCCTTGATGACGGAACAATTCTCATTACCCGCACTCACGGGGATTGGGTTGAGTACGAGATTATTCGAACAAGTGAGGATGGATCAACTACTGTAATTCGAGTTAGCCCAAGAGGTACCGAAGTAGTACACCCAGAACCTGCACGAAATAACCACCACAGAGAAAACATGGGAGACCGTGACAGAGGAGAGGGTGAATTTGCTCCACTCTTTTCGTTAGCTGGTGGAATGGATGATGGTGTTTATGAACGATGTTCAGACTTAATGGGAACTGACAAGCCAACAGTAACTGTTGATGTTTTACGTATTGACCGCCCTGATGCAGAGCGAGATACATACCACGATTAGGCCTCCTTCTGAGTCTTAATTGAGCGAATGTTGAGGACCTTCGCGTAGCGAAGCCTTTTGTGCCCCCTTTGAAGACACGATATATCGCAGGGGTATGGGACCGACATGATGAACATAACAGCCCGTCAAGAAACCTTCAGAATGGTAGTTGACATTTTGTCAACTTTGGTTGAGGAAGCACGCTTCAATTTTGAAGATGATAAACTCGTGGTGAGGGTCGTAGACCCGAGCCACGTGGCAATGATTCAGATGGAAGTTGATTCAGCCGCCTTTGAATCGTATGAAGTAACTGATTCAGTTTTGGGATTGGAATTGTCAAAAATTTCCAAACTTGTACAACTTGCTGGAGCAGGGGATTTGATAGTTATCGACTATAATGACAGTGTTGGTAAAGTAGAATTCCAAGTCGGTGAAATTGAGCGAACTATTCGCCCACTTGACCGCCAAAATATGCAAGAGCCAAAAGTTCCAGAGCTAGATACTGATGTCTCAGTCAGCCTTTCAGGTGCTAAATTTGCCCGCGCTTTGAAAGCCGCTGAACAAGTTGGTGACTTGGTAACATTTTCAATTGACCAAACAAGATTCAGTGTTAATGTAACAGGTGAATCAGATGCAGTCAATGTAAGTTATGACGCTGGTGAATTACAGGAATTAAATTGTGATAACCCAGTCAAGAGCCAATACAGTTTGCAGTATCTACTTCCATTAGCCAAGCGAATTGAATCTACTGTAGAAAAGGTGACTGCTAAGTTTGATGAAAACTATCCACTTCGTTTAGAATTTGAATTTGCAGATGGTGGTGCAAACGTTGTTTATTTCCTTGCGCCTCGTGTTGAAGGCGACGCTTGAGTCATTCCTTTGGCTTTATTCGCAACTAATGTAGAAAGTATCGTTAGAATCGAAGTGCGCTCGCCGGGATTTGAACCCGGGCGAAGAGGTTGGAAACCTCTGATGCTACCCCTACATCACGAACGCGTAGCCCGCCGACTGACCTATCAGACTTAACCGCGTCTATGGGAGGCTTGATGTTTAGTAGCCCCCGCACCTCAAAATATGAGAGGCCGGAACTGGGTTGGAGTCGCTTTCATGTTTATCTTTCTGCCAGTAAACGTGCCGCTTTGGGATATGGCATTTGAAGAACTCAATATTGATATTATGGCTGTTTTCATAACACCACTGTTATTCTTATTCGGTATTTTACTTGTTTTCTATCCAAGTAAAAAAGACAAATTCCCAACAACCCCATCAAACCAAATTAACGAGGAGGAGTGAAATGAGGAAAATCATTGTACTTAGTCTCATTTTGGTATTGGGAACCTTTGCATTTCCATTAGCGAGTGCTCAGGAGGAGGTGCTACCCCCTGATGTTGAGTATGAGCCTGAAATACGCATGACAACATTATTCGCGTATAGTCAAGATACTCTCTCTCCCGAATTTGTTGAACGGGCTGAAACCTCAAATCACGATTTCCCCGCTGGAGTTGCATCAGGGCCATCAGACGGACCAACCCTTACCACACCCAGTTTTGTACGTGATGCTCCTGTTGGTAGTGAAGATTGGAATTTCTCACTTTGGGCAAGTGGGGATGGCCAAGTAGATATTGATCTCTTTCTTTTCATTGATGGCACTCAATTAGACCAAGTAAATAGCGGTGGGCTATCACTATCTGAGGAAAAACAACGCATTGATTTCACTGGCAGTAATTTACCTGATAACATTTCAATTGACCAAACCCTTTCAATCCGCTGGACAGTTAATAGTGGCGAGTTATTTCCAATCTTCAATTCAATCTCTTGTACTATCCACTGGGGCTCAGTTGAAACACCTACCAATCTTACAATTAATGCTGGAATGTACCAAATTGATGACCCTTATCTAGAGAGTGAAGGCACGTCATTCAGAGGTGAAGGTGAGAACTACTCTCGAAGCGAGGTCGTTTGGGCGGTTCAAGCAAGGTGGGCTCTTGGCGAGGAACAGTTGGTGAAAGAAACTTTAGTTTTGCACGCTGATGACGGTGGCAATGAATTAATGCTTCAGCCAACGGGAGAGGGGGTTAAATCAGATAACGGAATCTACCGTTGGGAAATTGAAGAATGGCATGACGGCGTAATTCTATCTGCCCATGTAATGTGGAATGATTCATCTGGAAACCATGGAATGACAAGTCAAGTTGTAGAAATGATGGATCCTAAAGGACCTAGTCTTCTGTCTAGTGGACTCAAGAACATATTATTTATCCTCACAGTTCCAGTTCTAATTGCTGTTGGGTTCTGGCTTAAAGGACGATACGAAACTCTAGAAGAGAAGGGGAAGGAACTTGGCCATGGCCCTGGTAAAGAAGGTGATTTGAAACGCATAGTTTTGGCAACTACATTCTTGATTGC
This sequence comes from Methanobacteriota archaeon, assembly GCA_016845345.1. Taxonomy (GTDB): domain Archaea; phylum Thermoplasmatota; class Poseidoniia; order Poseidoniales; family Thalassarchaeaceae; genus MGIIb-Q1. Next base: position 2,711 of record JAERSV010000063.1, on the reverse strand, counting down.
TGGAATAAACAACGCTCTAATTCTCTATACTTTCCACACCCGTGAATTAGGCGCATCAGAAGATATCGTGGTTCTGCATCTTTGTTTACTGGCTTTTGCACTCGGAACATTTGGTCCTATTTGGGGCGCAATTGCTGATAAATGGGGTCATCGAAAGCAACTGATGTCATTTGCAATCATCGGTGCAAGTTTACTGATGCTAACATTCCCATTTTTGCCACTAGAGGGCTACATTATTGTTTCAACCGTACAAATTGCCTTATTCTCAACTGTTCGCATGGGTGTTGCTGTTGGCACGGAATGGTATCCAGAACAGAAAGGTGAGTTTCTTGGAGTCCTCTACGCATTTGCCTCGTTCGCAGTTGCGATTGGTACAATGTTGTGCAGCAAATTGTATGTGATTCTATTACCATCTGGAACCTCATTTGCCATGGGGGGTATCGTTGGCGTATCGGTCCCTGCCTTGTTGATTGGTGCATATTTGATTTCACAATTTGAAGGTGATGAGTTTTCATGGCCAGTATGGATGCTGAAGGGTGGGAAAAAACCCGAAGTGGTCAAGTTAACAATATCAGAAAAAATCTCAGTGTTCCGAGGTATGTTCCGTTTTGAGAGTAAATGGGCACTTCTTTGCCTCTTGGGTGTTATCCTCGTCGCAATTCCACGTGGTGCTGTTGTCCTAACAGCCTTGCGATACCTCGAAGTTGTTGGGTTTGATGTTGACTTCACTGGCCTGTTAGAAGCATGGGCTGTGATTGCTGTCCTAATCTTGTATGCTGTAATAGGAAGGGTCTGTGATGACCGTGGGCCACAAACCGTTCTGCTTTGGTCAGCAGCAGCATACGGTACTTTGTGGTCAATCTTCAGCATCGGTCTGCCACCGATGATTGCTGTACTCATATTTGTCGTCCCAATTTACCCAATGCTTCTAGTTTCAAATGATGCTTTGATGGCTAAATTCACTACTGATGAAGAACGAAATCGAGGAATTGGGATGGCAAGCCTCGTCGCATTCTTAGGCCAATCTATCGGTATATTAGCAGGATTCTTTGTCCTCGGGTACCTAATTAGTTCAGGAAAAACAGATATTGTTGCTTACGAAACCTTCTACCAGACAAATGTGCCTCTTTGGATACTTGCAATATGTTTCACATACTGGCTTGCAAAGCGAATTGATGCTAGTGAAAGTGTAATTGATGCAGAGATTAGTGAGTAAATCTACTCCCTTCTATCTGTTCTGTGGGCTAGAGCCACATTGGTTACCTGACCTCCAAGAAGTGGTTGCCAGGAATAAACCCGGTATGATTGAGAATGTATCGTGATTACTTCTTTTCCTAATACCTCAAACGATTGAGGCGCGAGCCCCATCCCAAGACCAGTTGCCTTCTGCACCGCCTCCTTCAATACCCAAATTAAATTGGTAAGCGTGCTTGCTGTTTCTGCATCTTGATCCCATGCTGTCTCAAGTTTTTCCAATTCATTCCCCGAGGCCATGAGTGGTAACAAATTTCGTTGGCGGCCGGAATTGGGTTCTACATCGATTCCTACAGATAATTCAGTTGGCCCGATTATGGCGATAGCAAATCCACCACTGTGAGTAATAGAAATTGAAATCGGTTCTGGTCCAATTAAAATTGGTCGTCGATATTCATCCCTTTTGATTTGATAATCCTCTACAATATACCCATTTTGTTGTAGAAGATAGGCGATGAGAAAACGGCCTGCGGCATGTTCTTCAGCCCGTTTTGCAACTTTGAATGACTGAGCCTCAATTGGATCTACAAAATGGAGATGGGAAATATCTGGTATGGTATCTGATGGAGCAGGGGTGCGGGTGTTCATCCAAACTGCATGGAATTCACCTTCAACATTTTCCGGAAGACTCAACTGAAGAGGTTTTGAGGCCGGTTCCCACATCCCATTCACCAATTGGAAATTCAATTTTTCAATTGCGATTTAACGTAAATGAATCGGCTTCCGAAATGGGTGCCATGCCCTTCAATCGCAAGCCTTTCATAGCGACAACCGGTTTACCATCCTGATTCACAACTAAGCAATCGTGTACAGTGATTCCATCCTCTTCCGAACCTTTCCTCAAAGCGCGCATTCTTAGGGAATCTGTCTTTTCAGGAGTTCTAATCAACTCAAGCATTTCAATCCCAACAGGTAGAGATTGCAAACCATCTATTTCCATTGCTACCATCCCGGCGTTCTGGAAACAGGCTTCGATTAACATCGGTTGAGCTTCTAATGTGACATCTCCGGCAGAGAATTGATTTGTATTTGGTAATTGATGACGAGATAATGCAATACCATCAACACCAAACATCTCATCGATACTACATCCACTCAATATCCCACCATGTGATTGGAATCTAGGACCGTGGAAGAATCGTTGGTAAACAAAATCAGATCCAAGGGCTACACCACCTCTTGAAGGAGTGCCAATTGATGGTAACTTCAATAATCCTCGATCTGCATCTTTCTTCAGCATCCTAACTAATCCTCTATGGTGTATTCTTGGCTCTCCGAATACCTCTCCAGATTTGTTAATCAAATCAGATTCTAATCTGCATTTAACCCAGACATTTTCTGAATTTTGATGTGAGAATTCAGCAACTAATCTCAATTTTTGTTCTTGTTTCAGCAATTTGATTGGCAAACCAAACCTAACTCCTGCGAAACCTATTACTGAGCACGGGGGCCACAAT
>JAERSV010000062.1 GCA_016845345.1 Methanobacteriota archaeon | reverse complement strand
CCCTGGAACCATACCCATTGGCATTCCCATTGGCGCGCCTTTAGGTGGCCCACTTGGGGGGCCTGAGGGCGGGCCTTTGGGTGTGTTTTTTTCTTCGTCGCTTTCAGCCGCGCCCGGTGTTGAATCTCCCTTCTTGGCCATCTCTATCAGTACGGCGAGTTGGGTTCTCATTAAATACAGGTTGGCTTTGGCCGAGCCATTCACTTAGCCCCGATAGTGTAGTGGTCTATCATGAAGCCCTGTCGAGGCTTCGACCCGGATTCAAATTCCGGTCGGGGCGCCAAGTGGGTTGCTAGTGGATTTTTCACTCTAATTTTATCAGATTTCCACGTTGTAAGAATTACTCAATAGGCCAAGATCTCCACTCATCGGTTGAGCCGACTTCTCTGAAATGATTTTGCCCACTTCCTTCTGGCCATTCAATCCACTCGAAACCATCTGAAATAATTGGGTTCTCAACAACTAAGGGCGGGCCTTTCTCTTGTGCTGGGTCTAAATCTTCTGGTGCTGGTGTTTTGGCCACTTCCTCTTTGGCGACAGTATCAAAATCTTCCTGCTCATCACTGACCACATCTGTGTGATCTACCTCATCAAATAGTTCCTGTTCTGCTAACATACTTTCAGGGGGGCCTGGGGGGAGTGCTGGTTTCTTTACAAGGTGTAACGCTTGAACTAAGAGAAGTAAAACCATCAATGCTACGACAACTAAGGGTAACCAAGACAAACCTGAGGATGTTTCTCCATCGGGTTCCAACTCTACTTGTTGCTCACCACTATTGTTTACTAAATCGCCTTCGTTTATCGTTTGATTCAAATTGGTCGTGTTTGAGAAAGATTGGTTTTGGAATGTATCATTATTGTATGAATTATTTTGGAATGTTTGATTTTGGTATGTATCATTGTTCATAGTATTATTTTCGTATGTGTTATTTACGTACGTATTGTTAACATAAGTATTGTTGACATAAGTGTTATCCTCAGTATAATTTACTGATGAACTACCACCACCATTTCCATCCGGGATTTGCCCTGAGGCGCAACCATCTGCGTTGGGAATTTCTCCAGCCATTGTTCTTGAACAATCATCAACGAGGTCAGATACTCCGTCGCCATCATCATCGGAATCTTCGTTCCAATCATGGCAACCATCTGCATCGAAATCAACGGTTGGATTTGTAACCCAGCCTTTCACACCAGTTGGACAATTATCATCTACATCTAGAACGCCGTCCGCATCATCATCCAAATCTTCGTCTGAGTCTCTACACCCATCTCCATCATAATCTGTGATACTTCCTGAGTACCACCCAACAGAACCATTTGGACATGAATCATCATAATCTTGGTAATGGTCATCATCATCATTGAGGTCTTCTGTAGCATCAAGACAGCCGTCACCATCATTGTCTGTGATATTAGATGATGTCCAATTTAATTCTCCACGATTACATGTATCGTATTCATCTGAGATTCCATCATCATCGTCATCATTATCTTCAACATTGTCTAAACAACCATCTCCATCATGATCAGTTGTAGGATTAGATATCCAACCTAGGCTTCCTTTCGGGCAAGCATCGGCTGTATCATTAACAGAATCATCATCATCGTCTAAATCTTCATTTGAATCTTTACAACCATCTGTATCATAATCTGTGGTTCCATTTGATGTCCAATTCAATACGCCTGTAGAACAGGCATCAAGAATGTCAATAATCACGTCGTTATCATCATCATCATCTTCAATAGCATCTTTACATCCATCTGAATCATGGTCAGTTGTATTGTTTGATGACCAAGTGAGAGTGCCTTGTGGGCAACTATCAACGAGGTCAACTATTCCATCACTATCGTCGTCTGAATCGCAAATATCACCCAATGAATCAGAATCGTAATTTTGTTGACTTGGGTTGTATATTTGATAACAGTTGTCTCGATTATTAGTAATACCATCAGCATCGGCATCAGCACTCATTCGAGATAGGAAGATATCATCTCCGTCTGATGAATTCAGTGAATCCAAACCAAATGTTCTCGCTGAATTTTGATATTCTAACACGCCTGCCACTTCAATGGTTCCGTTTCCAGTTGGAATTACTTGTTGTACGACTGTATTGCCAGTTGGTTGGGCCGCCCATTCCCAAGTTCCTTGATCTGCTGCCATCGCAACAAAACCTGTTCCTGCACCTGATAAAGTCGTTAACCCTACACTAATTACCCCGGATTTATCTCCTACAACAGCAATACTTCCATTGCCTATATTTCGTACATCAAGAATTTTGTCGTGTGAAGTCCCACCAAGAGATATTGACCAATCCCATGAACCACTAGAATTGAATTTTGCCAAAAATCCATCATATCCTCCACCTGAATTTACAGAACAACAAGACCCGAATGATACGCTATTCTCAAAATAACCTGAAACAAAAATATCACCTGAACTTGTGACATCTAGACTCTCAACCCAACTACAATAATTTCCAGTACTACATGTTGGTTCACCCATCCACCACATTGTTCCATTCGAAGAAAAGAGTCTAATTAGAGCCCCTCTTGAATAAGCATTTTTGTTATTATTACTTGTACTTGGGTCATTATAATATCCTGATTTCGCCCAAAATACTACTCCACCATTTGGGTGAGCCACCATTGCCTCGAGAGATAAATCATACTGAGTGTACTGGCCAGAACGGTATATATTACTCCATGAACTTGTAACCCCTCTTTTTGCAATGCAAATATTCCAACTGTTACTACCTGAATAACTTGTGCCGTGCATATATGTTGTACCAGCACAAGCTCCCGAAAACCAAACTTCACCGTTAGAAACCGCAATATCAACATCAACATATCCTGATGTTGAGAAATAAATTGAATCTGCTGACATCCATCCATTTGTTGGTGACCAACTAGCTACAATAAAACCTGAACCTGTTGAACGGGTAGTCAGACCTGGTATCTCTAAGAAATTTTGCCAATGGAAACCAACCCATACCGTGCCATTATCGCCCACTGCCATTGCCGCCCAATCTCTATCGGTTGTAAAGCTCGAACTACCTTCCCTGTGACTACCTACTTTAATTTCATCAAGGTGTGTCCATGTTCCATTTGAATCTGACATTGCAAGGAATAGGCGGGATTCATAAGTGTTTGATGTCGTAAGGTCGCCACCAATTACATTGTTACCAAAACGAAGATTTTGTCCATATCGTGTTGAAGAACCGAGCAAAATATTTGAAGAATTATTATACTGTTCTAAATCAATTATTGACTCAGAAGCAGTATGCCCAATTAATGCATAGAATTGTTGGGAATTCAAGCCATTGTTCCATGAATATCTTTGCAGGGTAGTTGCTGGAGCATCTGAGTAATAGTGGTAACTTCCACTCTGTCTTGCTAATCCATTGATTGGGATAATAATATGCTCATTACCAGATGGCATGTCCATCCAAGCAACATCATCAACACTAGATGAGCCGGATGACATATAATTTGAAGTCGCCATAGAGCCGGTGTTTGTCAATTCAACGAGAACTGCATTATTGTTGCTATTTTGTTCATAAATCCAGCTAGAAGAATAAGAGCCCGAAGAAAATCTAAAGCGTTCGTTGTAATTTAAACCCATCAATAAATGACTATCTACAATATCAATAGATGGGTTATTAACATAATAATATGAATACGAATAATACAAGCTCGTTCCAAGTGCCCAGCCAATTGCGCCTACATTTGAAAATTTTACCACATATGATGTTCGGTATCCCTGAATATACAATTGGATGGAACCCCATGTAATAGATGCGGAATTACTGGTGTTCACCATCATTTCCCCAGCAACAAAAACATTGCCGGCACTATCAACATCTACAGACCAGGCCCTGTCATTTTTATCACAAATTGGTTTACGTACCCATTCAACACCGGCTTTTGCTACACGCATTACAAGAGAATCTGAACCTGTGCCGCCACCATGAGTAATTGATGTTTGGTCAAGTGTCAAACTTTGAGTTGTAAATTCTGCTACAACCATTACTTTTCCATTACCGTCTGCAGCGATATCGTGGGCTTGTTCTTTACCTGTGCCGCCATAGATTTTACCTTGGTCCCAAGAACCGTTTGTGTACCCCCATAATACGAAAAAATCAGTATCTCCACTGTTGTTCAGAGTTGTTCCATTGATTGTGAATTGAGGGCTTGAAGTCCATCCAGAATATACTAGCCCTCCTGTGGAATCTAATGTGACTCCTGTGATGTTATCAAAGCCTGCGCCATTGACTGAATTTCCCCACGAAATAGCCCCACTGTTTCTGCCAATACTAACCACGAAACCATCCCTACTGCCTGAATTATTCAAGACAGATGAACTGGCATTAAACTGTGGAGAATCATAACTACCAACAACATAAACATCTCCTGAAGGATCTACAATCATATCTTCAACATGTTCGTCTAGAGCGCCTCCAAAAGTAGTCAGCCAAACACAATCTCCCAGTGAAGAAAACTTTGCTGTAAAAACATCTAAGCCACCATTATTCAGTGCATGGTGATAATCTAGGGATAGACTTCCACCTCGAAAAATCCCTGAAATATACGTGTTACCAAAAGAGTCGACCTCTACTTCCCGAGTCCAAACATATCCAGCATCGTAATCTTTGGTAACCCATTCCCATCCAAGTGGATTGGTTGCTGTTTTTGCACTATTGTAATCTTCATCCTCATCAACTAAAATTGAAGATGTTTCAACCGCTTTGAAAGTTGTGGATAGTGCTACCATGGGAGCAAGTATCATCAAAGTAGTGAGGAAAAGGGCTTGTTTCATCAATAGTGAGTAATGCCGCGCGTTAATACCTGTTTCGCAATCAAAATTTAATTAGAATTTGTGAATTATTCAATTGGCCAAGGTTGCCAATCATCTTGACTTCCTTCTGCTCTAAAATGATTCTGCCCACTTCCTTCTGGCCACTCAATCCACTCAAAACCATCAGAAATTGTTGGGCTCTCAACTACTTTGGGGGGTGTGGTTGATTCAGGTGTTGATAGTCCTGTATCAGCACTCGATGGTTCTTCTTCTTTGGTTATTGAAAAATCATCGGATGTTTGCATTATTTCTGTTGTATAATCTACCTCATCAAACATTTTTTGCTCTTCTAGCAAACTTTCTGGAGGGCCTGTAGGTGTAAGTGGTTTCTTAACAAGTTGTAAGGCTTGAACAAATAGTAATAAAATCATCAAAATTATCACAATAAAAGGAACCCAGGACATCTCAATTATTGATTCGGCCTCTGATGATGGGTCCGCTTGCGATTCATCATTTGTCTCATTCAAAATGTTACCTTCATTAATTGTTTGATTCAAATTCGTGTTGTTTTGGAAGGTTTCATTTTCATAGGTATTATTTACAAATATATACGTGTTATTTACGTATGTTGTGTTTTGAATAATTTGGGTTGGCTCTGTATCATTTGTTGAAGAATTCTCTGGATATTGGTTGATAATCGTGACATTACCACCTGTTCCCGATGTTGCACAACTTTCTTCACCATATGGGCATGGATCCAAATAATCAATTATACCATCACCATCATCATCCCCATCTTCTGTTGCATCTAGGCACCCATCACCATCGTAATCACTCCCTCCATTTGATACCCAACCAAGCATCCCTTTGTCACAGGTATCTTGAGTATCAGGCACCCCATCACCATCATCATCACTATCTTCTGTTGCGTCTAGACAACCATCACTATCATGATCAGTTACTCTTCCAGATGTCCAACCAATATCTCCTTGAGGGCAGAAATCATTGACGTCCGTAATCCCATCGTTGTCATCGTCAACATCTTCAGTTAAATCGCGACAACCATCCCCATCATTATCTGTCAATGGAGATGATGTCCAATTTTTTTCACCTAGATAACATAAGTCTGAATGATCTGTTACATTGTCATTATCATCATCCGCATCTTCATCACTATCCCTACACCCGTCGTCATCATAATCAGCAGAAATATATCGAATCCAATTTAATACACCCCGGGGACAAAGATCTACTGAATCTAAAGCTGAGTCGCCGTCATCATCTAAATCTTCTAACAAATCTTGACAACCGTCATTATCATGATCTGTCGTTGAATTAGATATCCAACCTGTGTCACCAATTTGACAATCGTCAAATTCATCAAAAATACCATCATTGTCGTCATCTAAATCTTCAGTTAAATCTCGACAGCCATCACTATCATGGTCAGAAGTTGCATTAGTTACCCAATTAATTTCGCCATTAAAACATAAGTCAAGGGTGTCTTGAGTACCATCATTATCATCATCTAAATCTTCTGAAACATCGTTACAACCATCGCCATCATGATCTGTGGTTGGGGACGATGTCCAATTGAGTAATCCCGTTGGATGGCACATGTCTAAATTATCTATTACACCATCATCATCGTCGTCATTATCTTCTCCAGAATCTTGGCAACCATCATTGTCTCTATCTGTAGATGAATTAGATGTCCAATTCATGTCACCTTGTGGGCAATTATCAAAGACGTCTAGAAAACCATCATTATCGTCATCTGCATCACATACATCACCTGGACCATCGGCATCATAATCATCTTGATTGCCGTTAGCATAGTCACCACAATTATCCAATCTATCAGGAATTGAATCACCATCCCTATCCCTGTCCCACTTCCAAATCAATAAATCATCTGAACCATTGCTAACCAAGTTAAAATTTTCAAAAGTCTTACTTCCACTAAAATGTCCAGTAATGTAAGCTGTCTCGTTTGTGTCTAAAGAAATTGAATACAAACTCTGAGAATAACTTTCATACCATTGTTGAACGCCTGTAGAATTTAAATGAGTAATGTATTGGCTACCAACCACCGTCAAGTTGTCGTTTGAATGAACTGCAACATCCTCTATGACATGTGAATTCGGTGAAATTCTTGTACCCCAATCCCAAGTGCCATTGCCTAACGCTTTTACAACAAAGCCACCAGAATTTGCCAATATTATTGTGGTTCCAAAAGATGCGTGGTTGTAATTATATCCTGTAACTATGATGTTATCATTACTGTCTATTGCTAATTTTTCGGGTCGGTCTTCAGACAAGCCACCACCATGAGTGAGCCACTTCCAACTATGCGTTGAATTTACTTTAGCAAGAAAAATATCCCAACCCCCTGCAGAAGTTGTTGTCATTCCTTGCATTGATAGTTGTCCGTCAAATTTTCCAGTTACAATTACCGAATCATTACTATCAGTAATTACATCAACTGCATACCTATTACTGCATGAATCAGATATTCTGTCCGCCCAATCATATATGCCTGCTACTGAATATTTGACTAACCAAACATTATACCTCCAGGAGTAACAATCACTAGATATTGTGCCTGCACTACTAGATGAACTGTCGGTAAAATATGTTTGTGCGTAATTACCATTATTTTTGTACAAATAACTTTCACCAATAACGTAAACGTTTTGATTGGAATCTAAAGCAATACCTCTAGCATATCCATTATCATAATCACGCATAGTCTCTACCCAAGACCAATTCCCATTGTCAGCAATTCTAGCCACAAAACCATCGTTATTGTTCCATGCTGATTTAGAAATTGTCCCGAAAGCCTTGTTTCCATTATACCAACCACTAATGTATACGTTACCATATGGATCAACTTCTAAATCGCCTAAATATGCATAATTATTAGAATTCGTTCCAGATGTTTGGAGGACCCATTTCCAAGTACCATCCGTACCTAATTTAGCAATAAATAAATCATTGTTAGCATAAATTGTCGTTGAACCAAAAATCGCTGAACAGGTGCCTGCACCATGACAAACGTTACCACCAATATACAAATCGCCATTTGACCCAACTCTTGCAATTGTCCCTTGATCAGCACCGATTCCACCTACATGGTGTAACCAATTTCCTGTTGAAACTCTTGCACCTGATAATGCAGATTGTTGTTCTAATGACAATTCGTCATCTGAAACATCTACTAATTCACTCATTGAAAATGTATGATTTATTGGTTCATTGATGTTGGTGCCTATGGTTAATAATGGAATTAGAAGCATTAACGCGGTGAGGAACAATGATTGTTTCATCAATACCGAGTCATGGATGATATTAATACAAGTTTCCCCATACAAAAAAACACTAATTTGGCAGTTCTAACCATGCTTCAAACCTACATAACCATTCGGTTGCATTGTATTGAGTTCGGCGTTCCACCTTCACAATAGGACTGCCTTCGAGTGGGTGTGGTAATATTTTTTGTAATTCTTTACTTAGGTTTGAAATCTCATTTTCTGGAGAGACTAACCAACCACGTACAAGTGTTGGACTACCTGTCTTCAACAAACCAATAAGGTGTGGTAAATGAGTTACTGTTTCGTGAGGGAGATTAACCAGTAGCACATCGTACTTTCCAGCCAAGTCAGTGTCTTTTGTCAGGGTTAAAGCATCGCGTACACCAATATAATTGCCAGATGTTTGTAATTGGTTTGTATTGATATCATCCAATGAAACATCTACACCATTGCGTTTCAAATTATCAACAAGAAGTGGCATCGCATCTGGATTGATATCACAAGCGAGTATATTTCCAACTAAATCATCAATTTGTAAAAGGTGGCTGAAAGCAGGTCCAACCCCACAATATGGGTCAGCAATATCTAACGGCCGGCCAAGCATTTCTCTAAGTTTAATTGCGCTTTCAACGGTATGAACGCGTTGACTTTGTAGGCGATGAGAAAAGAATGCTTTTCGTGGGTCAACTTTGATGTTCAGGTTGTATTCTCTGACAAGGGTTTCAGTTCGTAACAATGGTTCCCTGACCGATTCAGGAAGTAAATTAATCTGCTCACTTGTCAAAATTTGATTATCTAATCTAGCAGCCAATGGCTCTAATTCTCTAATTCTGAAATCACCCTTAACACCGTGATCTCGGAATACTGCTCTCACTTTTTTATGGTGAGTGATTTTTGCTAGCGCAACTTGTTGGGTATATTGTTCAAGGTGTTTTTCAATTTTGAACAGAAGTATGTCACCTAGCGGTTCTTGGGCGTTTGGCCACCCACCTTCATGTAAAGATATGATTTCTTCATCAATAAATTGTGGCAAGTACCCAATCCATTTTTGTGGTATGCGTTCCGATTGTTCCGCCTCTTTTTCCTCATATTGATTTAATGGCTCGGGTAAATTTTCAGGAGGATTATCTCCAAGTGGAATTAGTTTGAACTCGCCATCACCCAATACACGATATCCTTTAGATGACCATTCAAAGCTGTTTACGCAATCCAAAATAGATTGGGTTTTTTGCTTCGGCACCCTCAAATGACGCATCATACTCGAAAGTCCGATAAGCACTACTCGCTTGACGATGACGGAGGATGGGTTATGACAAATATTGAGTCTGGCTTGTGGTTAATTGGACTTGGACCCGGGGATTTGTCTGCCATGACTACCGCCTCAATTGATGCGGCGAAATCCTGTGACTATCGTTTTTTGGAGGGTTATACTGCACTTTTACCAACTGGTGAAGAGCAGAAACTTGTTGAAATTGTTGGGGAATATGAGTTGTTAATGCGACCAGGGGTAGAAAATCCTAACCAATTGTTTGAACTTGCTAAAGAAAACGCGGTTGCTTTGATGATAGTTGGGGACCCATTGCAAGCAACAACTCATGTGGATTTACAATTACGAGCCGAGGCGGCAGGAATTAACTGCTATGTAATTCATGGAATTTCAATTACTACGATTGTAACCGGCGCTGTTGGTTTGCAATCATACCGATTTGGAAGACAAGTTACACTTGCCTATCCATATGGTGATTACCTCGCTACTTCACCATTTGAATTAATTTTAGAAAATCTACAACGGGACTTGCATACTCTTGTTCTGCTTGATTTAGACCCGACGGGCATGGGTGTTGATGAACAAAAGCCGATGAACCCGGCTATGGCTGTTGATATTCTACGGAGATCTGCCGACAAAATTGGTGAAAATATTGACTTGTGGAAAATTGTTCTATGTAGTGATATGGGGAGACTTGAACAACGGATTTTTTACGGCACCTTAGATGATGTTCAATCGATTAATGAAGGGTCGATTCATTGCCTTGTAATTCCAGGTAGATTGGATGAATTAGAGGGTGAAGCCTTAGCACGTTGGAATTGATGGGAGCCGTTGCCCTCAAGGGAGATGGGCGACTCGGAGGCACGCGGGGAACAATTATGGCAGGACCAGCTGAAGTAGAATTCCCCGGAAAGAAAAAACAGAAAATACGTATGCGTGGCACGAAAAGGGCTTCTGATTCGGTGCAAAAACGCTTGCGAAAAAACCTCGATGTGTTGTTGGAAGAGCCACATTCAATTCTCCCCACTATTTCTGGCCGAACCTCTCGTGGTTTTGGTAGGCCAAATAAACTGAAAGCCAGCCTCAAAGATATTGAGAAAGTTATCAATAAAAGAGAAGATAGAACATGGCTGCAGAAGCGCATGGCATCTGGAAAAGGTGGTTTGATTGGTAGAGCATTTGCTGGCTGTTTAGCTGCTGCACATGAGGATGAGTTTGAAACCGTGGCGATATTCAAACACCCTGTCTATGGTTCATCGTCATTTATTCGACGAGGAAGAGGCAAACCGGCTCATCTACTCGGTTTACAAATGCACACCCACCCTATATTCCGCTTACTTGCATGGGAAGAGTTAGCAAGAGCGGGTTACTGGTTTTTCTCATGGTCAAATGATTTTATTTGCACTGGGCTTGACCCAGCACCACCTGAAGAATGGGTGGCTGAGGGGCTCTCGTCTTCGCCATTGAAATTTAACATAAATGATGATGGTGTATGGCAAGCAGGTAATGGGGAATACAAAGTTGTGATGAATTATTCAAATGGTTTAGTCGCTGAAATTGGACTTGATGAACTATCAAAAACCAAAGAGCCTTTTGTCCAAAGCATCGTTCTCTCGATGTCACCACCACGTTTATCCGAGTTAATCGAAATTGAAACAAATTATCGGCCTAATGGTTGGCCAAAAGATTTGGAAATTAATCAAGAAACTATCGATTCTATGGATGCTGTCATTGAGCAATGGTTACGTCTAGAAATCTCTGATGCTGGACTTAAGATGAACTTGCACGCTGCTTTCTGTGAACAATTAGAAGAAGGGTTAGTAATCAAAGAAAACTGGTTTGCTAATGATGATAAAGAAGGATTCTTAAAAGAATTACAAGGTAGCAAGACTGAATTAGAGGCAGTATCAATATTACTTGATACATTAGATGGTGGTGTAAGGGTTGATTCTGCTGGTGAAGCACATTGGTTAGCTAGCGAAGTGGTTCGAATGGCAGATGATAGCGCTCATTCATTACTCAAGGCGACTTGGGGCAAATGTGGTTTAGATATCCTTGAGGAAATGTTTGAATTGACTGGGTCTGATGCTGATGATATCTATGAACAACAACTAAACAGTCGTAAAGCATTCAGTGGATTCTTAAAAAATCTCGATGAAAAACAAAGTAGTGTTAGAATGATGAAAAAATTCCCTTATGATTCTGAATTGTTACCCTCACCACTTGATTTCGCGGATTCATTAATCAAAAAAGCACACTCTGAAGGGGTTGGAAAAACCACAACAATGGCCAGAAAATCAGGTGAAGGAAGGAAATCTTCGATGGGTTGGGCATGGGTTTGCGTCCACGGTAAAAGTGACGGGGAGGCTTGGCACTACGAACCTTCAATTCGTGACCTCGGGGGGGATTGGGTACCAGCGCTAAAATCATTATATGAGGCTAGTAAAACTATCATTGACGACGGTGGTAGTAGTGATTATGTTGAGGCTATGGAACAACTACGGAATGTCACCGGCACTATGGAAAACCTACCAGAATAGATCTTTTGCTCTTTTCAATTGCCAACTTGTTGTTTAACCCAATTGAAGTATTCAGGACTGGCGTCTTCTTGTCTGTGAATTATTTGTGGTACATCATAAGGATGGTCTTCTACAATTGCTGAAATAAGAGATTCTTGTCGTTTTTTTGTGGTTTTGATGGTGAGGCGCCATTCATCCTCAGACACTATTTCGCCTTCCCATGAATATGTAGAATTTATTTTGTCACTTTGTACACACGCGGCTAATTGTTGAGAAATTAAATTTGTTTTTAACTTCAGTATTTGTTCTTTGGTCCATTCAATTGGCAATGTGGTTGTAACAACTACGATGCTTCCCATCAATCATTAGCGGGGAGTGGGTAGTGCATCAATCTACGCAATATGAAAATAGGAATCAAGCGAACCATTGAAGGCAAAGGTGCGGGCGTGGGGTGTATAGGTGAAACGATGACCGCTTCATGGGAAGAGCCAATCAACACAGGGGGTGTACCGAATGGTGGTTCAGAGTTCGATGTAATCGTTGTAGGTGGTGGGCCGGCTGGTTCCTCTGCCGCTTCATTTGCGGCAATGAAAGGTTACAAGGTACTTCTCTTGGAGAAAGCTGTATATCCGCGTGACAAAACTTGTGGTGATGCTGTGGGTGGCTCATCGATGAGAATAGTCACAGAACTTGGTGTTCGGCCCATGATAGAAGAAACCCCACTATTTCGTGTCGATTCCATCATCTTCTCTGGTCCGGGAGACAATACGGAAGTCCGAATCAATCTACCTCCTGACCAAGTCAAAGACAGGACTGCGGGGTACTCGCTCCCACGATTACAATTTGACTACATGATGTTCAAGCGAGCAACTGAGCTTGTCTTGGAAAATGGTGGTTCTATCATTCAAGACTTTGCTGTGAAAGAAGTTCATATCGAAGGTGAAGGCGATTCTCAAATCATTACTGGTGTTAGTGGGACGGTTGGGGGAAGAAAGAGTGGGAACGATGTTTCAACATTCTCAGCGCCTGTGATTGTTGGTGCGGGTGGATTCAATTGCCCAGTTGCTAAAGCGGTGACAGAAACATGTCACGACGAAAAGATGCGAGATGATGACCATTACATCGCCGCATATAGAGAATATTGGGAGATGGATTCTGGTTCGGATACCGGGCCCATTGAAATTCACTTCTTGGGAGGAAAGCTCTGTAATGGATACTTTTGGATATTCCCTGTCAATGATAAAATTGTAAATGTAGGGTGTGGTCTTCTCATCAGTGATATGCACAAAATGGATACTAAACTAAGGGAATTACAGGCCTGGGTAATCAATGAACATCCTAAATTCAAGGATAGATTTGCTAACTCGAAAATGGTTGGGGGTAGTGACAAAGGGCACTTGATTCCTTGTGGTTCGCCAAGAAAGAACGCGCCGAGTTACCAGCCACGGAGATTTGCTATGGCTAATGCGGCTTGTGTTGGAGATGCTGCTAGTTGGGTTGACCCATTTAGCGGTGAGGGCATGCACCAAGCCCTTCTTTCAGGTAAAGTATTGGCAGAATATATGAAAGGTGAAAGTGGTTGTGTGGTGTTCACAAAAGAAGCGGCCCATGAATATCAGTTGGATATGTGGGGGCGCCTGGGGCCTGTCTTAACAAACAGTTTGAAACTGCAGAAATTAGTTAGAAGAAAGTGGTTGTTGAATTTGTTGCTGAAGAAAGCGGCTCGCGATAATAAAAGAGGTAAAGCAATTCGAAATCAATTGGAATTAGCGTGTTCAACAAAATCTGGTCAAGAAGATATGGCTAGCACTTGGCAGATGATGAAGATGGTTTTCTTCTAAGGTGGAAACATGAATAAATATCTAAATGGAATTAGGGCTGTTTTCCTTGATCTTGATGGAACCATATATCTTGGTAACGAATTGATTGAAGGTGCTGTTGAATTTCTGAACAGATGTAAAGAAAGAGGTGTACAGCGCTTCTTCCTGTCA
Organism: Methanobacteriota archaeon; assembly: GCA_016845345.1. GTDB lineage: Archaea > Thermoplasmatota > Poseidoniia > Poseidoniales > Thalassarchaeaceae > MGIIb-Q1. The sequence continues at coordinate 4,573 of JAERSV010000062.1, read as the reverse complement.
AATAATTCTTCGAAATCTGTAACTGAATATTTAGAAAAACTGCATGGACTTGGAATCCCAGCAGAAGCAAATGATGTGTTACTATCAACCCACGACCTAATCTCTTGGTTAGGTGATGAGGGTGTTACCGAAACCTACCTTGTTGGTACTGAAGGAATGCGATCAATGCTAGAAGAAGTTGGTGTTTCAACACAAAGTAGTGAACCACAATACGTAGTCCTCGGTTATGACACAGAAATTGATTATGAAAAGTTAGCAACGGCATCAATCCACCTTCACAATGGAATTCCTTTAGTTGCATCACACCCTGATATGGTGTGCCCTTCACCAGATGGTGGTCTTCCAGATGTTGGTGCTTATCTTGCTCTTTTCAAAGCCACAACAGGTGTTGAACCAAGTCATATATGTGGGAAACCAAATGCTGGAATGATACTCCACAAGATTGAGGAATTGGGTTTACAACCATCACAATGCGCAATGGTTGGTGACCGCGTTTATACTGATCTGGAAATGGCTGCGAGAGCCGGCGTGGTTGGTGTTCTCGTGTTATCTGGTGAAGCTACTCTTGATGATTTAGAAATGGCACCACAAACCCCTGATATTATTGCTGATTCTGTCGCTAATCTATTCTTCTAATTGCGGAGTGATAAGGATATCACTACCATCGCGGTCAGTGATAGGAAGTTCAAGTGTTGAAGAGGAGGGGAGAACATGAACTGTGCAGATATTACCACATGCTGGGGCAAGATAATCCTCCCCTTGATCTGACATGATGAAAAGAAGTCCATGACCAGCTGGAAGGATTGCATCAATGGCCTGAAATTCCATCATCATCGTAACCGCAACCCCTGGGATGACTGTCTGTGCATCATAACCACCTTCGTGATATCTAATGTCCATTGTTGCATGTCCTAAACGAAGTCCTGTCTCGGCGTCTTGCATTTCAATGAATACTTGACCGCCATCAAAGGTTGGAACTGCTTGCAAGTGAAGAGTTGCAAGGCCAGCGATGTGGAGGTCGGTGTTACTCATGGATGGACATTCTACAGTAACTACTTGGCCACCCCCAACAACTGGTGCGCCACCACCTAGGAAAGAGCCATCATTGCTGCATTCACTCATATCTAATGAGAGTCTTTCAACATCTAATGGAGGCCATGTTTCCTCGATTCTCCATTCACCGTCGTTACGTTGGACTTGAGTGTGGAGCCCTGGGGCTGGACCTATGTCTTTGAGATAATACTCCATCCATTCAAACAAGTCTTGAGCCCAATCCCAACGAGTCATGTTGTGAATGGCTTCCCCACCATAACCAGAATCCTGATTGTTATGCTTTGTCCATTGGTCTGGATAGTTATGCTCCCACTGGCCAATCATACCAGCTACCTCGTATCCGTTGTCTATGTATTCTTGATACCAATTAGTATCGGGTGGGCCACCGAATACTTGGTGCGGATCAACGTTCCAATCTTGTAACCCTTGAACCCAATAGATACTACCATTGTATTTACCGAGTGCTTTGTCAATGTGACTACGCTCATCATAGTAATTATCCATGTAAGGATCTGCTTCACCAAGTCCGTAGCGTGTTGGCCCTGCAAGGAATCCTTCCAATACATCTGCACACATATTGTCTAAATCTTCATCATCGTAATCAAGAATGCTGCCACCGTAGTTAGAATGCATGACTTGACTACGTGCTTCAGCACTACCATTCTTGTAGAGAAGTGGACCTAATGCAGTTGTTCCTGAAATTGGAACTATTGTCTTGAGATGTGAACTACCTTGAGCGGCAGCCTCCCATGCTGTAGCACCTTCGTATGATTTACCATAGATGGCGACGTTTCCGTTACTCCAATTTTGTTGACCTAACCATTCTACTGCAGTGTGGATGCTCAATCCTTCACCATCGCCTCGATAATCAAAACAACCTGTACTCTCTTCGGTAGCGAAGACCGCAACCTGAGCAAAGGCATAACCATGGGGTATGAAATTATCATAGATGAATTCCCCACGGCCGCCGCCAACGACATTTGTTGGTGATGACTCGTCACCAGGTTGACCATACGAAAAATAAGGACTAACAACTGCAATCACTGGAACCTGTTCACCTTCTTGAGTGTTGGATGGAAGCCAATAGGAAAGATGTACTGTAGCTGAATTAGGGCCGCCTTCCCAAACTCCTGTTGTATCGATATCAATGTACGCTTCTTGAACACCTAATGCAGAGTGCGGCCCTTGTTCCAATAAGAATGAATGAGTGTGAGATGTATTCCATTCTAAGGTGTGTCTATCCCATATTGATGGATAGGTTGTCTCTTCAATAATCTCTGTTTTTTTATCTTCTTCGAAACAACCGGAAAGTGGTGTGCATAACAAAATGAAGGTTAGGAGAATTGCTCGGAATCCACCCTTCATGACTCTAGGAGGGGGTTATTTCGCTTGAAGTTGGTGTTGATAATTATGCGTGAAGTTTTCATGGCTGATTACTTGCGGTGAAATATGTCAGACATAGTGTTAGTAACCGGGGCTAGTGGATATATTGGTAGCCACATCGTTGCTAATCTGCTTGCTAGAGGGAGAAATGTGCGTGCTGCACTAAGGGCGCCGAATGACCCAGAAAGAGTGGAGCATTTACTAGCTCTTCCTGTTAGTGATGGTGGTTCATTAGAAGTTGTCAAAATGGATCTTTTAGATGCTGATGAAGTCAAGGCAGCGGTCGCTGGCTGTACTGATGTGATCCACGCTGCTGCCGCTCTTTATGTTGGTAAATCAAACCCGCAAAAAGATGTGGTAGACCCATCAATAATTGGCACCCAAAATATCTGTGATGCGATTGATGCTACAGATTGTGTAAAACGACTTGTTCACACCTCATCTACTGCTGCAATCAGACCTACAAAATATGAAGATGGAACTTGTTTTACATCTGAATCTTGGGCTGATGATGCAACCATTGAGAATAATGCGTATGGATTAGCGAAAGCTGGTGCTGAAAAACTGGTTAGAGAATGGCATACTAACAAAGATGAAAATACCCGTCCTCGACTCGTCACAATACACCCTTGTGTTGTATTTGGCCCACCGTTATCAAAACGACATTTAGGTGGGAGTCTTTCGTATGTAGAAGCGTTGTATAAGCGCACGATGCCAAAATCACTCCCAGTTCATATCAACATTGTAGATGTTCGAGATGTTGCTGAATCTCACGTTCGGGCACTTACTGAAGGTGAGCCTTGTGGAAGATATTTGGTAATTGGTGGCGATATGTGGATGAAGGATGTGGCTGAAATTTTACAGACTGCTTACCCAGAAAGAAAATGGCCAAAGGGTGTACTCCCCTACTCTGTTTGCATAGTTGCTGCACTATTCCACCCTAAGATGAGTGTGAAATGGGCTCGCTCTTCTCTGAAACGCCACTGCACTTTTGATGCGACACCAGCAAAACAAGAATTGAACATGACTTTTCGTAACCCTAGTGAATCAATAATTGATTCAATCCCTCCTATTAGTGACAATAACTGGGCATGAGGAAACTTTGAGGGATGCCGACTTACCCACTCGCTTGATGCAACCTAGCGAAGTGTGGGGTGAGCGGTGGAATGCTAACCCAAATCCATTGGCTAGACGGTGGATGGAAACTGTAGTTGACAAACAAAGTATGGTGGTATTAGCGGCTGACCGTTACACTATGGATGGCCTAACTGAATTGCTTGAGGATGTTAGTCCTCATGTGGCGGCGCTCAAAACTCATGTTGATTTGGTAGAAGATTGGTCGGCAGAAAGTTGGTCTGAGTTTTGTGAAAAGGCAAAAGATGCTGACATGTTGATTTTTGAAGATAGGAAACATGGCGATATTGGCAAAATTGCTCGTGACCAAATGGGTGGGGTGTACGACTCTCGCTCTTGGGCTGACTTGATGACTGCTCACCTAATATCTGGGCCGTCTGTACTTGATGGGATGGCAGAGGGGTGGTCGAATGTCGGGCGACAGGGAGGTGTTCTCTTACTAGCTCAAATGAGTAGTGCTGGCAATCTTTTGGAAATACCTGGATATACTGATGCTGTTGTTAATGCTGGAAAAGAGCATCCCGCTTGCTTTGGATTCATTGGTAACGGATCACGAGCAAATGAGTTGGTTGAATTACGTAACAAAGTTGGTGAAGTCAAAATGATCTGGACGCCGGGTGTGAATCTTGTTACAGGTGATGCTGAACTTGGTCAGCGTTATGGCGACCCGACTGAAGCGGTGTTAGCTGGTTCAGATGGAATCATTGTTGGGAGTGGAATCCACCGCGCTGACAACCCTGCTGAAGCGGCGAAAGCTTATGCTGATGTTTCTTGGAATGCTTTACTACAGCGTAGTGGTCTTTGAAGCGGAAGATTGACAGTAGTCTAGGCGTCTTCAATTCTCATGGGTGGTGATGAGTTAGTGCTGTGGTTGGTTGCCGCTGCTATCACTGTTGGACTTATTTTGGTGGCTGGGTGGCAAGTTTGGATTCACAGTCAACTAGATGCAAGAATTGCCGCTTGTGACCCTGGGTTGTTGAGTAGTGTCTCACACAAAGTAGAA
>JAERSV010000061.1 GCA_016845345.1 Methanobacteriota archaeon | reverse complement strand
CTCTACCACCTCCCCCTGGGCTTGATGTGACTTGTGAATGCGGGGCAAACTTCAGAATCAAAAGTGTTGAAATGAAACACGTACAATGTCCTGTATGCTCTGAGCGAATTAACCTGTGAGGTGCCTATTATGTGTGGAATTTTTGGATACATTGGAAATCAGCAAGCGAGTAACATACTGATAAATGGTCTACGCCGACTTGAATACCGAGGCTATGACTCATCGGGGGTTGCAATTCTTAATTCCAAAATATCACACTCAAAATGTGTTGGTAGAGTCGCAAACCTAGAATCAATATTACCTAAGAACATGGATGGCAATTGCGGAATTGCACATACTCGTTGGGCAACACATGGTGGGGTAACAACAGAAAATGCACACCCTCATCTTTCAGAGGATGGGTCAGTTGCAATCATCCACAATGGAATCATTGAAAATTCACGGGCTTTAAGAAATTGGTTAATTGCCGAAGGGGTAACTCTTCGGTCTGAAACTGATTCTGAGGTGTTAGCGCACTTAATTCACAGAGCCCGTAGTGAGGGGTTTAATCCTCTTGATTCGGTACGCAGGGCTTTGAAGCAAACACGTGGCACTTGGGGGCTGTGTGTTTTGTTTGAGGATGAACACATGATAGTCTGTGCAAGGAATGGTTCCCCTCTAGTTGTAGGTGTTGGAGATGGCGAGGCATTCGTTGCTAGTGACCCACACGCTCTCACCCCGCATACTCAGCGAGTAATTTTCTTAGAAGATGGGGATTTAGCAGTATTAACATCAGGAGATATCCAAACTTCAAGACTTGACGGCGCTAGTAGTGATGCAACAGTAACTACAATTGAACAAAGTTGGGGAGTTGCTGATATCAGCGATTTCCCTCACTTCATGTTAAAGGAGATTCATGAGCAACCAGAATCACTCCGTCAATGCATTTCAGGCCGAACCGTGCTTTCAGAAGGAAATGGGAAGTTGGGTGGTCTAGATTTATCAGCAAAGAAGTTGTTACAGATACCACATATTCGTTTGATTGGGTGTGGCACCGCTTTACATGCTTGTCAAGTAGGTCGATTGGCGATTGAGACGATGGCTAGAGTCCCGACTCAATCGCATGTTGCAAGCGAATTCCGCTATAATGATCCTGTAATATCTCCCGAAGCACTTTACCTTGCAGTAAGTCAATCAGGAGAGACAGCCGACACACTTTCAGCAGTGAAAGAAATTCAATTAAAAGGTGGTACTGTGATGGGCGTCATCAATGTAGTTGGCTCATCAATTGCGCGTCAATGTGGCCGAGGTGTGTATATCCATTCAGGGCCAGAACAAGCAGTTGCCTCAACCAAAGCATTCTCTAACATGGTTGCATCATTGACAATTTTCAGTCTGCAAATTGGACGTGCGAGAAATCTGTCTAAACGTGAGGGTAAAAAGGTTGTAAAAGCGCTCAATGCAATTCCAGCACAGATTGAAAATTACTTGGAAGATAGTGGGCCGATTTTAGAAGCAGTGCAGGCTGTTAGAGACGCAAAACATGTACTATTCCTTGGGCGAGGAGCGTCTGCGCCAGTGGCCCGTGAGGGTGCCTTGAAATTGATGGAAGTCGCTTACATTCCTTGTCTAGCATATCCTGCTGGAGAAATGAAACACGGGCCGATTGCTTTGCTTGAGGAGGGTAGCCCAGTTGTGGTAATTTGCCCTAATGACAAATTTAGAGCTAAGACCCTATCCAATGTTCAGGAATGCCGAGCAAGGGGGGCGAAGATAATTCTAATTCATGATGAAGGTGATGATGAAGCGGTCATGGAAGCAGATATTGCCATCGCCGTTCCGTCAACTCATAGCGTAATATCACCACTACTTACAGTAGTGCCACTGCAGTTGTTGGCATATCATGCGGCAGTTGAACTTGGCAAAGATGTAGATAAGCCCCGCAATCTTGCGAAATCAGTAACCGTTGAGTGAATTGCAAATTCACGAAGTTAGAACATATGGGTTCAGTTGACTGTAAATCGACTGTTACTAGAATCCCAGCGATAAGGCTGGTAACCAAGAACGTGGTTTGTATGTCTCATTTTCACGATGGATACCTTTCTCTCTACAGCGTCACCTGTGCGCTCCATTGTTAGATGAATTACACCATCTGATAGATAATCTTCAATACCAAATTCACCATATTGATTCTTTGATTCACCCATCATTTCACAGATGATTATGCCAGTTAATCCCATTCTACGGATTGCTTCGAAGAAGCGGAATACTTCATCACGAGGGCTTTCCATTTTTGTTAGAGTGAAGAATGCTCCAAGACTGTCAAAAACCACTACCTCGAAGCCGATGCTATCGCGGTAGTTAGCCAATTGTTTGATGAGTTGCCCCATCCAATCAACACTATCCGACATCCCTTGTGCATCTAGTTGAACTCTAAGGTCTGCTAGGTCAATGATAGCGATTCTGCTTCGAACGCGAGGGTCTTGTACATCCATCCCCATTCCTGCCATGTGGCTTCCCAAGCTGTCTTTTCCTTGTTCTAATGTAACATAGATTCCAGAAGTTTTCCCTTCCATCACAGCGTTGTATAACATTGAGAATCCTAAACTAGATTTCATTGAACCTGATACTCCAGCAAGAAGTACGATATGCCCCTTTGGGATACCCCCTTGCATTTTATCATCAAGGCCCGATATGTATGTTGGAATCCGTTCTTGTGTACTGCTCACTCTTATTCCCCACACCGGCCTACAATGGTCCGCATGATAAACGCGCTCCCTATCCCGTGTAGTTGATGAGCCGTTGGAAATTGCACCTTGCGAGCGCCTCAACCCGTCGATATGATTGGCTAAAAGTGCGCCTTGATACTGAATTCGTGGATTTTTCAGCGGCTGGTTTGCATAGTGAAGAACAACTACCACAAAGCGGGTTGGGTGTTAGAACTCAAGTACAGAAAATCTTGGCATCAAAAGTAGAAGCGGCTAAAATTGAGATGGCAATCCAAGAAATTGGAGAAATTGAGATTCCAGATTTTGTATTATTGGCTGATACCTTAGTTGAAGACCCAGACGATTTGCAACAGGCATTAGGTCAGCCAATTGATCGTCCCTCAGCTGCAGGAATGTTACTGCGGCTTAGTGGTAGGAGGCACAATGTTTGGTCAGGGACCTGCCTCCTAATCAGGAAAGGAAATAGTTGGGAGGAGAAATCTTCTGTGGAACATGCAACCGTTGAAATCAATCAATTAACAGATAATCAATTTGGCGAGTTGTTAGATTCAAAAAGTTGGCTCGGAAAAGCAGGTGCTTACGACTTGGCTGGAAAAATGGGAGAATATGCACGTCTAATTCATGGTTCAGAAGAATGTGTGCTTGGGTTTGCACCATCAATCATTGAAGAATTGTTAAACCGTTTATCACAATGAGATTTCAAGATTGTTTTTTTATTCTTCATTCAACTTCTCATCATCTGGCATTTTCAATTTGACGATGATGGCTGCCAGTACCGCTATTATGGCAGCAATGACACATGCCCCAACCATTCCCTCAATGAAAGATTCTCTCGCTGATGCAATTAACAGTGCACCATCGGAATTGCCAGCCGCTAACATTTGTTGACCAACCGTCATCGCTGCTGGAAATGATTCTTGAATAATGGAGGCTTGTGCGGAGGCCGATGCTGGGATTACAATTGTAGATTGATAAATTTCGTTGAGTATGCTACCTCCGATTGCTATCCCAAGAGCACCACCCACTTCGCGGCTAGAATCATTTGTCGCACTCCCAACACCTGCTTTAGATTCGGGAATGGAATCCATTACTGCTGTGGTTGAAGGCGCCATTGTTAATCCAATACCTAATCCGAGGAGGAAGAATGTAGCGGCAATTTGTGCATAACTGGTTTCAATATTTACTTGAGTAAAAAGAAACAATCCCACTGCTACAAGACACAAACCAGTTGCAATCACATTTGGCCGGCCGAACTTAGCAACTAATCTATCACTATTTGCTGCTGCTGGCATCAGACCAATTGGTAGGGGGAAGAAGCGGATTGCTGCTGATAATGGCGAATGACCTCGAACGAGTTGGAAGTGTAACATTTGCATGAACATGAATGAGAACATAACAAAAAAGGCCATTGAAATCGCAACCAAACCAATTGAAAACCGTCTGTCTTTGAAAAATTCTAACGGCAAAAGAGGGAATTCAGATTTCTTCTGTGAGTACACAAACAATAGTGTTGTAATGAGTGAAATCGCAAAAGCGCCTAACACCCAACTATTAGTCCAACCTAAGCTAGGCCCCTCAATTATCCCATACAGGAGTGAGCCAAGGACAAGAATTGATAATACCGCCCCACCACCATCAAGCGGTCTTTGCTCTTCATCTTTTGACCTAGGCACAATAATTGCACCCACAACCAAGGCGATGAGAATAATTGGGACATTGATCAAGAATGCCATTTCCCAATCATAATTTTCAACCGCCCAACCGCCTACAAGCAATCCGATAGGAGCACCAATCCCCGCCATAGCGGCCCAAATCCCGATGGCTTTCCCACGTTCCTTTGGTGGGAATACAACCAAGACTACGGACAATGTAGATGGCATTACCAAGGCCGCACCTAATCCCATTATTCCCCGTGCTACGATAACATCCGTAGATGAATCAGCAAAAAACGCAGTCCAAGCTGATGCAGTACCAACAATTAGCAACCCAATTTGCAAGGCACCCTTTCGGCCGAACCTATCACCTAATGCTCCCATCACAAGGAGGGTTCCACCAAAAACCAGCGCATAAGCATCCATAATCCACTGTAGTTCAGAATTATCTGCTCCAAGACTAGTAGATAGATTTGGGAGTGCAACATTCAGTGTGACATTATTCAACATCACAATGACAAGGCTCAAACTCATTACACCTAGAATCAACCACCGATTATCAGGGTACTTGGATTCTAAATCATCCATGAATCCGCCTGATGATTGAGGTATTTTATCTTGTTACTTACCGCCTATCGTTCAATCACTCAGATTCAGTCGGGAAATAGGCATCATCTCGCTCATAATCGTCTTCCATATTGGAGTAATACATTGGGATTCTATGCCAATTATCATGTTTAAATATTGCATCTTTAACAAGCCAAATGAAGAAATCAAATGCTGCAATGCTTAATGAAACAATCGCAATTGTAGCAACAATTTTAGCATTAAATATACTGATATGCCCTCCTGCATTCAATGCTAAATAAATTATACCAGCCATCAGAATAGACATCATGGTAACACTAACCCATCTGGTTTTTCTCTCTTTAACTTCAATGTGTTTGTGGTCTTCATGCAAATAGAGCGACGGGCCCCAAACTGCTTGCACCACAACGCCGAAAATCAGCATGAATCGAGTATAGAACATACCCATCGGCTCCTCAATGTAAATTGCTTCATAAATTCCAATTGCCGAGGTTGCTAACAGCCATGAGTGAGCGGAGAGGATTTGAGCATTGCACCTTTTCCCAGAAAACACATTTTTCCATATTCGGTCTGGACGAGAAACAAAGAAAACCCACAAAATCGGGGCTGAGATACTTGCCTTCACATAATCATCGGTAATCACCTCATTTTGGTACATAAATGAAAGGAGAATGTGAATAATTACGAGCACCACAAACACCGTAAATGCTCGACTAATGCCCTTTGGACTCATTAACTTCCAACCCAATCTATCTTGGAAATGGGAAAGAATGAGTGCAAAGGTAACCATCAGCCAAAATCCATCTAGAACAACCGCCCAAAAAAGTGCATAGAACCAACTGCTGTCTAAAAATATGAAAGTAAGAATAGTGACTATACCTATTACTGGGAGTGCTAGCATTGAGCCCACAGACCAGATTCCAACGGTTACGTTTTTTTCTGGTGATCTGGCTTTAGATAATCGCCAGGCGAGAGGGCCAATCAAGATACATTGTGCGCCCAAAAGTGTAGCACCCATTTGTGATAAATTTTCTAGACTTTCATGGTTTGAGGTTATTATGCCAGTGATGATAAGAATTTGTCCTCCAATATTTAATGCCGCAATTGTTGAAATTAGAGATGGGTCAAAAGGTGCTGATTTGTAATCAAGGGGGAACCTGTCAAATCCTATACCAAGCCCCAGTGCCATAACCCATCCCAAGAGGGGTAGAGTGCCAATTGCTAAAATCTGAATATTTGAGTGCATTAAAGGTGTTTCATCAACCCAAGAAGAATCGCCCATGAATGTCCAATAAAGACCAATTACAAAGAAGACCTGAGTCACAGCAGAAATAATGAATAAATCGACATATGAACCGGCAGCCCAATTGTAAGATTCCTTAGAGAAGCGCCTCATTCAAAATGTTCAGGCTGCATTCAGCATATAATTGAATAGCCGGAATTAAATGCCCAAAAAATCACAATTTAGAGGTTCTTACCTTTTCTATTATTCGTGAAACGGTACACAGGTCCACTTTTTTGGATACGTCTTTTCCTTCTTTTAGAAAAGTTCCAACGATGGCACCGTCGGCATGACACAGATATTCCGAGAGGTTCTCAGAGGTTACTCCAGAGCCGACAAGTAAAGTAGCGTGAGGTGTTGAAAGCCTAACCTGGGCGAGGTCTTCGGAAGAAGTTGGTTGGCCTGTTCCACTTCCGGATACTATCAAGGCATCTGCTAGGCCACGATGCCAGCAATCTTGTGCTTCTTGTTCTAGCATCCATTCTGAATCTAGAGGTGTTGCATGTTTGACTCCGACGTCTGCGAAGATAGCGATTGGATGGGTGGAATCAGGGCCGTGGCCAAGTTGTTCCCTTAGCCGTAAAGTATCAGCGGCCTTACCTTCAATCAGGCCTTGGTCAGTCATCATTCCACCAACATGTATGTTCACTCTGATGAAATTAGCACCACTAGCCGAGGCAATCGAAAGTGCAGCAGCGGCATCATTTCTGAGCACATTGACTCCAACAGGAATGGCTTCTGCTCGCGCAACTTCATCAACAATTTTGCTTACAATTCGACTCATTACAGCGATTGTAACAGGCGCCACTTCACTTCCATGAAATGGAGCATCACCAAAATTCTCTATCATTATTGCATCGCATCCACCGGCAATCAATGTCTTTGCATCGTTGATTGCAAATTGTTCAATTCCGTCAACATCTCCTGAAAACCGAGGTGAACCCGGAAGAGGTTGTAGGTGTACCATTCCAATTATGGCTCTGTCAGGGAGTGGATTGATTCTCGTCGTAATAATCACCAAAGTTGTTTATCGAATTCTCAATCAAATCAGCATCACTCTGCTTGAATCCATTCCCAACAACGTAGCATCCCTTCTGAAATGTCTACTGTTGATGCCCATCCAAGCGCCTCCCTTGCCGCTGAAATATCTGGTATCCTACGAGTAGAATCACCAGGGTGGCCTTCAGTCATCACGATTTCAACATCGGCACCTGTGACTTCAAGAGCTAACTCTGCAATCCGACTAATTGAAACTTCATCGGTTGAACCAATATTGAAAGAGGCACCTTGTAGGTTTGACCCATCTAACCCTTCATCTAATTCTCCGAGTGAAATTATACCGTCAATCAAGTCATTGTACCATGTGAAACAGCGAGTTTGTGAGCCATCTCCGTGGAGTGTGATGTTTTCTCCTCTTTGGCATTGGTGAAGGAAAATTGCCGTCACTTGTCCGTGTTCATTACCCATCAATCGGGGCCCATAACCATTGAATGGCCTGATAATCCTACCATCTAATCCTCTTTCTTTTACAGCATATTGAACAATAATTTCGCCAAGATATTTGCTGGCGCCATATGAGTGTCTGAAATGATTATGAGGGCTAGGGAAAATTGAATCAAGGTTTTCTCCCATTGGCATTTCACTTTGTAACCCAAAGGCTTCGGGACTACTTGTGAAAACAAGGCGTGCACCTTTGTCAGAGGCAAATTTGACCACAGTTTCAGTTGTCTTGATGTTTACATCAATTACTAAATCAGGTCGTTCGTGGAAGTAACGCGTGCCGTTTATGGCAGCGAGGTGGAAAATGATATCAACACCATTCATTTTTTCTTCGGCTTTCTCAAGTTTCTCAACATCTGAGCAATCACCAAGTACGAAGGTAAAGTCTGGCATAGCCTTGAAATCCACCATGTTTGCTTTGCGGCCACGAAACAAATCATCAACCACTGCAACAGTGTGGCCGCGGGTCAACAATGCTTCAGCAAGATGACTTCCCAAGAAGCCCCCTCCGCCAGTCACAAGGCATCGCATAGATGGCGGAGAGGGTGGTAGCGTATTGCATTATGCGACCACAAGTTGAAGAATCACCGGCTCAAGCGCAGTTTCAATGGGGAGAGAGATTGGCGCTTGTCCGATTTGCGACGAAGAAAAACCATTGGAGGTTTGGAACCGCCCTCTCCCATACGGGGAACAAATGTTGACCCGCGCTTGCTCGGAGTGCTACATTCAATATTTATGGCCTGTAAAAGACATCTCAGAAGATTAATTATCTCAGGAGATACAGTATGGACAAAATTGTCCGATCACATAATCTTCGGATTGTTGTTCATGAGTGAGAAGAGGTTCGCGACAAGTGAAGCACATTACGGTACCAGTTTCTTCTAAATCTGGATTGACTCCAACCCGTTTGTCAAACACAAAACACTCTCCATCCCAATGAGCACCCCCACATTCTTCGAAGTACCCCAATATCCCCCCTTCAAGTTGGTAAACTTCGCTAAAACCTTCCTCAAGAAGAGCCACTGATGCCTTCTCACAACGGACTCCACCGGTGCAATACATTACTACTGGCGTGCCTTTTAACTCATCAGAAAGTTGCTTTATTGCAGTAGGGAATTGGCGGAATGATTTGATGTTTAGATCAACAGCATTTTGAAATTTTCCAGTGCGCATTTCATAGTCATTTCTTGTGTCAAGAACGACAACCTCTTTTCCTTCATCAAGCCAGGATTTGAACTCTTTTGGCTTAATTGAGGGGCTGGTGAATTCACCTGGTTTTACGTCATCATGACCCATTGAAATAATCTCTTTTTTGAGTCTGACAAGCATTCTATTGAACGGTTGGTGGTCAGAATAACTGATTTTTAATTTGATTCCTGTGAAGCGTTCATCCTCATTGATATGAGATACAAAACAGTCAACTGATTCTTGAGAACCAGAGAGAAAGAAGTTAATCCCCTCTTCACTGAGTAGAATAGTACCTTTTAATTCAAGGTCTACACAGAAATCTCGAAGTGGCCAGCGCATCTCCTCACGGTTGTTTATTGGAACGAATCGATAGCCAGCAATGTTGACGAATTGTTCCTTCATCAACTACTGCGACAAGTGTGTGACATTTCAGCCTAATGGGTGTGTTTAGTTATTTATTCTCAATGAGCATGTCCAAGATTCAGTGTATTTGCAATCAGTAGCAAAACAACAAGGATTGCTACACCAATTAGTACGTGCGCCATCGCTTTCTTTCCTGTTTCCGGGTTATGAATATCTGGGAGCGTATCAACTGTTGCCACATACAGGAATGTTCCCGCTGAGAATAGCATTGCTAGCCCAATCATGTGCGTTTCAAGTTCTGCAAGGGCTAGACCAGCGATGATAATCATCACAGGTGTGGCCAACGAAAAGATGACAACATCCCTAACGGAATCTTTTCTCTCTTCTCTTTCATGCGTAGAAAAGACACCTAGGCTGAATGCTGCGGGTCCCTTGTGAATCAAGACAGCAAGCAATACGGTGATGGTCAATGCGAAATCTCCAGTTGCCGCAGCCGCACCAATGGCGACTCCATCCGTGGCTGCATGTAATGTGAGGCCGAACACTAGCAACCCGCCTGCAGCTGCGTGATGTACGTGACCGTGCCCGTGGCCGTGCTCATGATCGTGATGTTCTTCATGAACGGCGTGACCGATTCCTGAACCCTCTAGAATAAACATCAGGAGGAATCCAGCAATGATTGCAGCTCCCATCAGGATTCCACTTGCGTGTTCGTCATGAGATTCTTCTTCGTGTCCGTGAGCCCCTTCTTCGTGTCCGTGAGAAGAAATCAATTCTTCAATTTCTTCAATTCCGGTTGTGACATTGATGCCACCATCTTCAACTTCTTCAATCACGGTTCCGATAGAATCTGACAAACTGGCTTCTGAATCGTGTCCATTTTCTCCATGTTCACCCTCTTCATGTCCTTGATCATGCCCACCGATTAATTCTTCAATTTCTTCAATGCCTTCTGTTGCATTGATGTCTCCATGGTCAACTTCGAGAATGACCAATGCGACAGAACCTGCCAATGCATATTCTTCTTCATGTTCAGAATCCTCATGCCCATCCGTCATCGCCAATTCATAACCTTCTGGGACCACAACCAACATTGCTGAGGCAATAATAATTCCAGCAGCAATTCCAGTCAGTTGCTTTAATCGTTTTTTATCGTCTTTAATCCCTGAAAAAATCGGTGCTAAACCGCATACTAGTCCGATGATCAATGTCACTGCTGCAAATAAAATTAGGTTTGTGTCCATGCCGCGCCGTTTATTATTACATATTTAAGAAATGTTATTAATTCGCATCCTGTGACACGTCTATGAGCAGAGTATTCTCATTTAGTACTGACAAAGAATTCGCCGAAAATTTAGATCGCCTCATCTTTGAATCGGGATATAAAAATCGAAGTATGTTTCTTAGAGATGCTGCTATTTATTTTTCTGAAACCACACTTCGTGGTGACTTGAGCACCATGGATAAGGATGAGAAAATAGAGGGCACGATGGTCATCTACTACCAGCATGGAGTGGAAAACAAATTGATGGAATTGAGGCACACACATTCAATCACCGTAAATTCCTATCACCATAATTGTCTCACAGAGAGTCACACATGTGTTGATACGATGCAACTGAATGGGAAGGCTGGAATGATTAGGACGATTGTAGATTCTTTGAAAAACACACAAGATATTGACCGAGTTGAATTTATTGTTGCTCCCATGCGAACAACTGGATGCTGTTGAACTCCCTCTCAATTAAGGGCGGAATCCGAAACACAAGTTAAATCAATGATTTTTTAGATATGAATAGATGGTCAAGTTGATGGTGTAAAACCATCCCCCTCACTATAATGGAGATTCCCGAGCCGCTCGCCAAGATGCTTGCAGGCGAATCTGGACCGACCAAGCAGAAGGCGGCTCGTTTGGTTGTTGATTTGGCAGCTAGTGCTGGTGCTGACTCATTTGTTGAGTGCGCTCACGCGCACGTGAGTGGAGTGTCAGTAATTACTGGTGGCCACGGATTGCGGCGTTTCTTAGCAGATTTAGCCGGCGATGATCAAGGGGTTGTGGCGATTCCAACAACTTTGAATTCAGCCGGTTGCGATAGCAAAAAATTTGAGGAAATGGCGATTGAATACGAGGATTTTTTGCAACAACAATTTGAGATTGTAATGGCTTACGAAGGACTTGGCATAGAAGCCACCCTTTCTTGCACTCCATATGACCAAGGACTTGAAATCGAAGGTATCGGCTCGTGGGCCGAATCAAATGCAGTCTGTTTTTCTAATTCGTATACTGGATTAGTTACCAATCGAGAATCTGGGTTGTCAGCATTAGCCACAGCACTAACTGGGTGGGCACCACGCTGGGGCTTGCATCTTGATGAAAACCGCCGACCCAATATTTTGGTCAATGTAGAGGCAGAAATGTCTAATTTAGCAGACTGGAGTGTTTTGGGTGATTGGGTCGGAAAACAGGTTCAATCAGATTGGGATTTACCTTGGGGGCCAATGCCTTACATTACTGGTTTACCAAAATGGGCATCCTTTGAGATGAAAAAAGCACTAGCGGCCGCGGCAGCCAATTATGGTTGCCCAATGTTATGGGCAGACGGTCACACAATATCACCACCCAATGTTTCAGGATATCAAGGTGAATTGACTTTCACCGAATCTGATCTCGAATCCCGCTATCAAGAACTTGCACCAAATGGTGAAGTGGATTTGATTGTAATCGGGTGCCCACAAGCAAGTTTGGGAGAGATACGCAGCACTGCAGCAGCAGTTAGAACTCACATGGAATTAGGTAATAGAATTCCTAACAAACGATTGTGGGTTTTCACTAGCGGTACTAACCACGAATTGGCTGAAGCCGATGGAACACTTGACCTGTTAGAAGAGGCCGGAGTCTTAATCCTCAAGGATACTTGCCCGGAAGTAACACCATATAATCGTAAATTGTACAATCACTTATTGACAAATTCACTGAAAGCAGAACACTATCTTACAAGCGGGCTAAATCGCATGCCGACCTCTGTTGCTAATATTGAGACCTGCGTTGCTTCAGCATTTGACCCACAACTTTTCACAGGTCCAAGACCAACCCTTGACTCTCGTGCGAAGGAGCCTCACAGTTCAGTCAAAACCACACAGTCAGGAGAATGTGAATTGAATGGGAAAAACCTGCCAAGTCAAAGTAGTTGGAATGTATCTGGTAAAGCCCTTGTAACCGACGTACCAATCACCTATCTTGGTTATGTGAATCGTGATACCGGGGTCATTGAAGAGCCTGGCCATCCGTTGGACGGAGTTGCATTGGAGGATACAATTTTGATTTACCCAAAGGGTTCAGGCTCGACTGTTGCACCATTTGTTTTGATGGGCTTAATTTACACAGGAAAGGGCCCGAAAGCGATTGTTAATCGCGATGTTTGCCCACTGACTTTGCCCGCCGCATCATTGTTGAATTTACCATATTCTTACGGATTTGATGAGGACCCATGTTTGGCTGTAAACAATGGTGATGAGGTAGAGATGTCGCTTGAAAATGGAGAAGTAACCCTCAGAGTAATATCTAGAGTTAATTGACAATGGAATTTAAATTAATGGTAAACAAACTTTTTTTCAATTCTCCTTGATCTTATCATTTCGGAAAAAGGTGAGTTAATATAGTGAACCAATTGAAGAGAAATTGAGGTGTTTGTTGAGATGATGGGACCTCAATTTAAAAATTACAAATGTTTTTTATTAGCTATCGTTACTCTTTCGGCAGCATATGTTTATCATGGCGTTTCTCATTATGAGTATCCTAATCAGCATGATAGTTATGAGCGATTCGAACTGTCTGTAGAAATCTTGAACTCAAATAATTCATCATGGGAATTGTGGTTGCCTACTCCTTTCGCCAAGTATGAGAATTTTTCAAATGGTGTGAGGACGGATTCTTTTGAGATTGCGCCAGTAATTGCCAATCTAGTTGACCGCGAAGATAATTTAAGTATAAAACGTTGGAACGAAACAACCATGCTAGTTTTTTCTGGAAAAGGTGACATTGATTTGATCACATTTCGAGAGGTTAGGAATTTCACAGGCTATTTTGGTTACACACGCATACTCGGTGATTACAATGTTTCTAGAACGCCTGATAATACAAATCCTGAATTTATTTTCAATTCATCTAATGATTCAGTTGCTAGATTAGTTTGGACTTATTCTAGTAATGATTGCCCTAGAACCAACCGTCCTGAGCACCAATTCTACTTTGATGAAAAGGATTATAATTGGATTGGTGAATCAGGATCTATGTTTGACTTAAAACCTGGAATATCTCACATTTCATCCAAGGGAATTCGGGTTCCTGGATGTTAATTAATGGAATGATATTTATTGAATAATTGGAGTTGGTAATGTTGAATAATTCGAAATTCAAGAATTATAAGTGTGTATTCTTAGTTTTAGTTACTCTTGCTGCTGGATATATTTATGATGACATTTCCCATCATGAGTATCCAACTACACATGATAGTTACGAAAAGTTTGAATTATCAATAGAAATTTTGCACTCAAATAATTCATCATGGGAATTGTGGATCCCGACTCCACTAGCCATGTATGAAAATTTTTCCGATGGAAGAGTAAAATATACATTTGAAATCTCACCTGTTGTTCAAAATCTAGTTGAACGTGAAAATAATATTAGCATCAAACTGTGGAACGAATCTACGATGTTAGTAATTACTGGAGAAGGTGATCTCGATATGACTAAATTTTTGGAGTTAAGAAATTTTTCAGGTTATTTAGGATTCATCCCCAAAGTCAGCGGTATAAACGATTTATTGGCACCTTACGATTCAACACCTCAATTTATCTTCAATTCATCGAATGGTTCAGTTGCTAGTTTAGTCTGGACATATTCTAGTAAAGATTGCCCATTTGACAGCCAGTACCCCGACACTCAAATTTACTTTGATGAAAAGCTTAACCACGGTCTTGGTAAATCAGGCTCAATCTTTGATCTAGAGACTGGAATAACACCGGTTCAATCTCATGTTTACCCTCGAACTTCATGCTAATTCATTTTGCCTTTAAACATTGATAATTCTGCTTGTGTTTCATACCTCGTTTTTACTATTCAAATTATTGTCCAGACAGAGAGTTCTGCAATGTGCAATTCATTTTAGTAACAGAAATTGAAAAAAGTAGCCATCACTTTTTGGCCGCTAAAGGTTGACGCCACCCCTGTCCAAATGCCCGATTTGAAACTCGAGGTGCTGGCGACATTTGCCAGCGCTTGTGTTCATTAGAGTGAAGTCGCTCAAGAATCCATTTTACAAGGGTTTCATCAAAGCCGCTTGCGATTAATGTTGAACTAGAAGCGCCTTCCTCAATGTGGGCCTGTAATATTGCATCAAGAGTCTCGTATGGGGGTAAAGTGTCCTCGTCTGTTTGGTCAGGTGCAAGTTCTGCAGAGGGTGGTTTTGTCAGTGTGCTTTCGGTTATTGGGGGGGTTTTCCCGAACTGTACTGCTTCACTATTTAGGGCTCGCGCCACATCGTAAACCTCTGATTTGTAGAGGTCGCCAATCGGTGCATAACCACCAACCATGTCACCGTATAGTGTGCAGTAACCCATTGCTAATTCTGACTTATTTCCCGTTGTAATGGCCATAGCACCACGAGAGTTTGCTGCTGCCATCACCATCATTCCTCGTAGGCGTGACTGAATATTTTCACGAGCCACAGGATTTCCACCAACTAACTCGTCGCTGAGTTCAGCCTCCGCTGCCTGATGTAGGGCAGTAATTGAGTGAGTGTGCAACTCAATCCCAAGTGCCTCTGCTGTTGCTTTTGCATCTGCTATTGAATGGTCACTTGAGTAGCGAGATGGCATTGATAATCCGAGCACATTTTCTGCGCCAACTGCTCTAACTGCGATGGCGGCGCAGACAGATGAATCTAATCCGCCGCTCATTCCAAGCACTAATTTTTTGATGCCAGATTTACGACAATAATCACCAAGTCCGGTTGTTATTGCCGCTAACAAATCTATTCCAGATTCAGGAACTGAAGGCTCACTTCCAGCATCCACAAACTCTACTTTACAATTGCACTCAGTACAGCATTCACCATCAGGCCACGGCAGCCATTCAGAGGATTCACCACTGCCATTTTCAATGTCAACTAGTAATACTCCAATACACCAAGATGGGGCTTGAATCATACGACCATCAGGCCATGCCGCCAAAGAACGTCCATCAAATAACAAGTCATCATTACCACCGATTTGGTTGCACAGAAGATAGGGGTGTCCAAGTGTTTTTGCAGCGGCGCGCACCACATCTCCACGGGTTCCTTCTTTGTGTAGGTGATAGGGTGAAGAAGAGAGGTTTACCGACAATGCAAGAGGTTCTCCTTGATGTTGCCAAGCGGCTAATTGCTCAATAGGGTCAGCATCGTAATCGGCTGGAACTTCACCAGCATGTTGCCACGCGTCCTCGCAGATTGTCACACCGATCGAGAGGTTTTCTGAAAGCCTTAGAATTCCTGGAGCCTTATCTGGCTCAAAGTATCTCAATTCGTCAAAAACATCGTAGGTTGGTAGTAGTTGTTTTCGAGTCGCCACCTTGGCTTTTCTGCCCGGGACAATTCTCATCGAACCATTGCCCGGGAGATGACGGTCAGAAGTCGGTGGAAGAGGTGTGCCGACAATTAGCGGGATTGGGGTTTCAATTACGGCTGTAACATCAGCACATCGCTGAATAAATTCAGGGTCCCGTAAAAGGTCCCTAGGTGGATACCCCGAAATCACCAATTCGCTAGTGACTGCTAAATCAGCACCATTGGCGGCGGCAAGGGCGACTGCTCGCTCTACTTCAGCGGCATTTCCCGCTAAATCACCAACCGTAGGGTTGAGTTGAAGTAGAGCCACTACTAATCCCATGTTATTCCCCCCTGAGGTTGTCAGTCATTCAAAACTTCGGTGTAATATCGGTCATCAATTTTTCATTCAATGATTATCTTTTTCGTCGTATCAAATTATGAATTGGCATCACAATTAGAAGAACTGATAACGCTCCAACCGCAAATATGACGGATGACCAAGCAAATTTTATTGCTAATTCTAGCCTTCCATCAATCAGCATTGTCGCCATGGAATAACAAGCGATGGAGAGCAGAACTAACAGGGCCGATAACTTCCTTCCTCGCCGGCGACTTTGGGCGACAAATTCGTCGTCACTCATCTCAAGGCTAGCCATCTTGTATCTTCGCCCACCTTACCAGTCAATAACACCAACTGCTTGAACCATTGAATTGGCTTTGAAAAATTAGATTAGTTACCACTAAATGAATTTCTAATGACAAGCCTGTCCAAATTTCTTCAAGCGCCAATAGTTGTATGGCCATGGAGTAATAAATCCAACAAAAAGCATGATTGGGATTGCCCACCAAGTTAACATGGCTCCACCAGTCATCAAATAATCTGTAATATTCATAGCAGATTCCATGGCAATCATAGAGATAAATGACATGCCGATTGCTACTTTAAATCCCTCAAATAATCCCATTTGCTTGGATAAAATTGCTGTTTCAAGAGCGATTGAAGTCAATAATCCATTGATCATTGCTAACATCATTATGCTCATTGTACTCCATCCCGAATCCGTGAATACAAATTGGAAGGCAGCAATAGTTCCAAAGTCGCCGATTGAACAGCCGATGAGACACCATTTCGTGTTGTGTGCACTCTGTTTCCAAACAGCACCATCAGACCAGTTGTAGCCGGAGTCGGATGAAGTCTCGCCTTCAATCCCAAATCCACTTGCCATGACCGCTGAAATTAGAATTGAGCGGGAAACATCTGCTCCAGTTGTGACAACTGCTTTGCCAGGGGCAATGGTAACTTCTACTGCTTCAACACCATCTACTTCTTCAAGTGCAGTCTTGACACTACCCGCACAACCCATGCAGGTCATCCCGGTAACTGCCAAGTTAACCACTTCTGCCATGTATCTCCCAACATCTACTCCTTGAAGTGTCTTTGTATCTTAAATGAAATTGTTTCGGCCTAGGATAGAGGAAACAATTGGCACCCAATAATTGAATTCAATTCATATAATTATTTGTTCATTCTAGAAGAAAATATTTTTTTAATTTGTTAATACGTAACGTTCAATTTTACGCCAAATCATCCATTTATTTAATATCGAAAATAATAATATAGTATTTGATTTATAACACAAACGATGGGCAAGTCCGGATGGCTTGTAATTTTATTCCTTTCTTCAGTGTTACTTTCACCCTACAATACGGAAGACAACAAGCAGTCTAATCAGTTGTTGGAACTTCGAAATTCACATGAAACAACTAATCAGTATTCTTTCATCACACATTGTGACTTACCACAGCGATTACAGATGAGTTGGAATCAAGAAGGTGCCTCAAATGAAGGCACAATAATAGAAGGAATTATTCATCGTTGCGATGGTGAATTATTCTCAACTGGCCTTGTTGAAGGTGTATCTGTTGAGCTTCTATTTATGGGACAAACGGATGTTCAATTTTCTATTCATTTGAATAGTGAATCTTTAGGGAACATAACAGAAATGACATTTAATTATTCTATTCCTAGTGAAAATCTTGATACCGGGACAATGTTTGTCCAACCGATGTTTCAAGCACAAACCAGCCAAAGTGTTGGGATTGGCTCAGACCCTTTGACCTATCTCACTGATAATTTGGGTGGCGACTATTTTTACTCTTCAACTGGCATAGGTGATTTATCTTCTTGCCACCCAGGTAACCCGGCAAAAGGTCCTCTGAATGATTATAATACAGGATTACGGCATTCCGGAATTAGTAGGCAAGTGTTGACTGCATTCACTCCATGTGATGTTTTACCAACATATTATGATGATGTTTATTGGGTAAATTGGGGCCATCAACAACTCAGTCAATCACACTTATTTTGCGAGTCAATCATGACTGAAATTGGTTTCTTCAAGAGTTCATCTTCAAATCGGTGGTTACCAAATTATAGTCAATCTCTGCTATCAGATTCATTTGAACATGTTTGGGACCCAAACGGAAATTGTTGGGGTAACAATCGAGCAGATCAACCAACTCAGTTTGTGAGGTATTATGACCCAACGACAAGCCCACAACTCAATATGTGGGTTTCTAATCAAGAAGATTGGTTCAAGCTCAGTTCAAGCACAATTCACATTTCAAAGATTACTAATATGTCAAATATTACAATTTCTGCTTCATTCAATGAAAGGTTCATATTCAGGGGAATTGACATCGCTAACTGGTACAAGACTTATTCCACAGCGACATGGATAGCGAATAATTCTACAAATCCAACTCAGTTAGCGACTCTTCCAATCCAATATAATTCCACTGGATGGTCTGCCGAATGCGTCCAACTAACTATTTATTCAGACCCTAGTAGTTGTTCATCAACTTTAGGTTCTTTATCAAACTACTCGATTAGATCAAGTCTAATTTATTCTTATCAACAAAATACATTGGGGGGCCAAGTAAATTTTCAACAAAATGGGAAAATTAAATTTGACTTAAATGTGATTTTTAGTTACTATCAAAAAAATGGCCAGAGAAGAGATGGTCAGTGTCCAGCAGGAGAATCATTCTACTGGTTAAGTTGGATTGATTTGTTGAGGACCAAGCATGATTTCGGCTATCATGACAGGGAGGCGGTTGTTTTCTCCAATAATCCAAATGATAGTTCTGTGGACCCAGTATCTGGCGAGGTGATTGAGATAATGTTGATGCCTGCTGGACCAAGTGAGGGCTCAACTCAGATGGTTTGGAATTATAGCAATATTACATATGATGGTTTTTTCCATTTTAAAGCCAAATGTGACACCTCTTACTCTGCGAGTCATTCATGGTCTGCTAACACAACGGGCTACATATCTCACCAAAATTATCATTACACAAGATTGGAAGTTTACTAAAATGATTGATGAATCAAGAAGATGGTCTCTTTGCGTTATTATTTTAGGAATTCTGATTTCATCCGTTCACACAGGTTTCGTTTTCCATTTTGGGTCGGTGATGAGTTCGGATGTAATAAGAAAAAGCGAGAATCAAACATCTCAGAATTACGACTGGATTTCATCATTTCCGAACAATATCACTGTGCTTGATAGTAAGGTATTTTCGGATGGCGAAAATATTTTAATCACAGGAACTTATTATGTCCCTACTGGCATGAATTTTCTCCCATTCGTCGGAACTGAACCAAATTCAGGCACATTTGTCACTCGTCAAAACAGCGACGGGCAATTTGAAAGAATTTGGACAATCGGCAACACGATGGTTGGCGATGGTGCAACTTGGCCAATTATTACAAATTGGGATTATCACAGAATATATGTTTACGATGCAGTGTCAATTGATAGTTCGTCCATTATGGTTGTTGGTTGTTTTTCAGGGGAGTGGAGTTGGGATGGCCAGATAATTAACTCATCCTCAGGACCGGATGGATTTATTGGGCGATTATCTTCTAACTCCTCTGAAAGTTGGGTTGAAACATTTGGCTCTGATGAAAGGTACCATGGCCAAACAATCCATCCGGAGTGTGCAACTGATATTGAATCGACTGATAGAGGCACTTTCATCATCGGGGGATCAACGAACGAAGATGAAATCCTAAACCAATCATTATCTCCTAGAGGACTTTTAACCCCGTTCATTCTTGAGATAGATAGTCAAGCAAATGTAATATGGAGCACAGCGGGGCCTATAGGAGTGAATAATTCAATAATGCGGGGATTAGATTGGAGTTCTGAATTCAATCGAGTGGTAATTTCAACTGAAACAGGGAGAAGCGGAATTCAACCACGTTCAGCCGTATCTGTCTACCTCATCAACTCATCTGGTTGGTCTTGGCACCAATGGGTTCCAGACCTTATTCGAGATGTGTACTTTTCAGCAGATGGTGATTCGCTATTCATCGTCGGTACGGCAGGTAGAGGCAATATATCATTCTCTGATAATTGGAATTATTTATCGGTCAACCATCACACATGGTTATTGGAATCATCGTCATACCAATGGGAGGTCCAATGGCTATCAATTATCAATGGAACATCATCTCACGAGCAATTACAAATGAATGTTGATGATTTTGGGATTACTTATCTAACACAGAGCCCTACATCTCCACCGATAACCCAACTCAGCCCTGAAAATTGGTCTTGGGAAAATAAAATGATTGTTCAGTATGATTTTAATGGAGATTTAAGATGGGTTCATGGGATCATCGGCGCCTCAAAAGTTAGTCTTGCAAGTTTCAACAGTAAAGGGCCAGTAATCATTGGCGATTCAACTAATTTGAGTATTGAAGCGAGTAATTTGGTGGTAAATGGTACTCCTTATACCTGGACTGATGATGTGCCAAGATTTTTCTTTATTTGGCATATGAGCGATATTGATAACGATGGAATTGCTGCAACTCGGGATGATTGTGTAGGTGTGTCTAATTGGACATCTAATTCAACCAGCGATTATGACATAGATGGTTGCCGAGATACAGATGAAGATTTTGACGATGACAATGATTCTCAACTAGATATCTTTGATATATGTAGGGTCGGAGAAAAGGAGTGGTTATCAAATAACACTACGGATTATGATGATGACGGTTGCCAAGATAGTAGTGAAGATGATGATGACGATAACGATTTAGTAATTGACGAATTTGACCGATGCCAATTTGGCGAACTCGGCTGGTTGAGCGACCCGACTACAGATTTTGACCGCGATGGTTGCCGCGATTTAACTGAAGATAATGACGATGATTCAGATGGTATAGACGACAACTCAGATAATTGCCCAATGTGGCCAAATACAAATCAAACAAACTATGATGAAGATCAAATCGGTGATGCATGTGATGATGATGATGATTCGGATGGGGTGGCCGATGAATTAGATTTGTGCCCTTTTGGCTGGATCGGTTGGCTTTCTAATTATGTAAATGACCGCGATGAGGACGGCTGTTCAGATTCAACTGAGGATTTCGATGATGATAATGATGGAGTGCTTGATATTGATGACAAATGTTTCAGAGGCGACTTCGGATGGATAAGTACATCCTCCACCGATTATGACGGAGATGGGTGCAAAGACTCAACCGAAGATTCTGATGATGACGCAGATGGAATCATTGATGTTTTGGATTCGTGCCCACTTGGTATCATAAATTGGAACCCTAATTTTCAGAATGACTTTGATTCAGATGGTTGTATTGATGAATCGGAAGATAGTGATGATGATGCAGATGGTATCTCTGATTCAAATGATGACTGCCCCTTTTCAAATCTTTCACTTTCGATTAGAACCGATAGGGATTCCGATGGTTGTCTCGACGAGTATGAAGACAATGACGATGATAATGACGGAATGCCAGACCTCCTAGATTGGTGCCAAAATGGTGCAAATAACTGGCAATCAAATAATACAACAGATCGTGACTTTGATGGTTGCCGGGATTCAACAGAAGATAGCGATGATGATAATGATGGAATAGAGGACAATGTTGACTTGTGCCCTAATATTTGGGTCGCATTTGAAGATGATGAAAATCATGATGGTTGCCTAGATATTTCAACTGACGTTGAGCAAAATCCCAAAATTTCAAATCAAGAAAATAGTTCAGATGAGGCTAATTTCTCAGATGGACAAAACTCTTCAAGTGTCAACAGCCAAGATTTCAGTTGGATAGATGTCGTTTGGATACTAATGTTCGGAATTCCAATCTGGATGATGATTAGTTATCGCCAGCCAAGCGAAAAACCTGCTCCTCCGAAAGGATATGAAGAATCAGAATAGTCCATAGAAGTGTTGATTTTTGTATTAGGATAATTCTTTTTGATGGGGGTGTAAGCGATTTTAAATCCTATTTCTCATCATTCTGGATTAGGCACTTTGAAGAGAGAATCTCGGTTCGCCGAGAGTGCATGGCCGTACCAAACACCGTAGGTGACCTCAATCCTGTCGCCTTGGAAGAAGCGCTCATTGATGCTTGGAGAGAGCAAGAAACTTTCCAGAAATCAATTACACAGCGCCGAGATGGTGCGCCTTTCATCTTCCTAGAAGGCCCTCCTACTGCTAATGGGAAACCCGGAATCCATCATGTAGTTGCTAGAACCTACAAGGATTTAGTTTGCCGCTGGAAGGCGATGGAAGGCCACTTTGTAGAGCGAAAAGGTGGTTGGGATACCCACGGACTTCCGGTTGAAATCGAAGTTCAAAAGCGTCTAGACTTGATGAGCAACGAAGCGATTGAAGAGTTCGGCATGGCTGAATTCAATGATGAATGTCGAAAATCTGTTTGGACTTACGAAGATGCATGGAGAAAAATGACTGAGCGCATGGCGTTCTGGGTAGATTTGGATGACCCCTATGTCACTTTACATAACGAATATGTGGAATCAGGATGGTGGGCTTTGAAGCAGATGTTTGAGAAGGATTTGCTATACAAAGGTCACAAGATTCTACCATACTGCCCTCAAACAGGGACTTCATATTCCTCTCACGAAGTTGCTCAAGGCTACAAAGAGGTGGAGGAGCCTTCGGTTTACATCAAATTCAAACTTACAGATGAAAATGGGATGGGTGGGAAAACTGCAGATGGGCTGGCTGGCGTTTCGGTGCTGGCTTGGACTACAACCCCGTGGACTCTTCCTGGAAATGTTGGATTAGCAGTTGGTCCTGAAGTGACCTATGCTAGAGTCAAGGTTACCGCATCAGCAGGCGAATCTTGGGATGGGAGAGGCGGTGCCGAAATCGGCGAAGAATTGATTTTGGCAGAAGACCTGATTGGTGAAGTCTTGCGTCATCAAGCAGAAATCGTTGAGACTTTTCCCGGCTCTAAATTAATCGGAATGGCTTACGAACCGTTATTTCCCGGTGCTGTTGCTCGCGGCAACAGCACATCTGCATGGACAATCTTAGAAGCGGATTGGGTGACAACTACTGACGGAACCGGTGTAGTCCACACCGCAGTCATGTACGGTGAAGATGATTACAATCTTGGAATGGCAGTCGGCTTACCAGCCCAACACACCGTTGACATGGATGGGCGCTTTATCGCTGGAACTCATAATTCGCTTGACGGCAGATATGTGAAAGATTGTGATGATGATATTATTGACCTACTGATGTATGACAAACTTCTCTACCGAGAAAAAATGTACTTGCACGACTACCCGCACTGTTGGAGAACTGGACATCCTCTCCTATACTACGCGATGGACTCGTGGTTTGTGCGAATGACCGCTGTGAAAGAGAAACTTCTCAAATTTAACGACCAGGTTGAATGGGCCCCTCCTAATGTTGGAACCGGACGCTTTGGAGAATGGTTGCGTAATGTCAAGGACTGGGCAATCTCACGTGAGAGATACTGGGGGACTCCACTTCCGGTGTGGATTTGTCAGGATTGTGGGCATCAACATTGTGCTGGAAGCAGAGATGAATTGAGACAGTTAGCGGTTGACCCTTCCAAGGTGACGGATGATCCGCACCGACCATTTGTGGATGAAGTGATTTTGTCTTGTCAGAAAGATGGTTGCGATGGTCAAATGGTTCGTGAACCATATGTGATGGATTGCTGGTTCGATTCTGGCTGTGCTAGTTTTGCACAATGGCATCATCCGTTTTGTGAAGATGGAAAGTTTGAGCAGAACTTCCCAATTGACTACATCTGTGAAGGTGTAGACCAGACTAGAGGATGGTTCTACACGCTGTTAGCGGTTTCAACAACAGTGTTTGATTCAAACTGTTACAAGAGTTGTCTTAGCCTTGGTTTGATTCTTGATGCAGAAGGCAAAAAGATGTCAAAATCAAAAGGCAATATTGTAGACCCGTGGGACCATTTCAACCGCGAAGGGGCGGATGCAACACGATGGTACATGGTGACTGCTGGTGCGCCGTGGAATCCACTGAAATTCGATCCTAA
>JAERSV010000060.1 GCA_016845345.1 Methanobacteriota archaeon | reverse complement strand
AATAGTGTTGTATTTGTTGATAATAAATGGACGGGGAATAAAGAAGATGATATGATATATATTTGGGGCAGTCTAATGGCTCAAATCGGTGTCAAACCCTGTACTGATTACTTATGAATGTCAACCTTGACACCTCTAATCAATTACTATCTGACAATGTGATTGATGCTCGCAGATAGGAAACGAAGTAACACAGATGGAAAGAAAGGCCTAACAGGCCATTCGCAAAAGAATGATGAAGTCAAAATCATAACAGATTGGTTAGACCTCAAAGATGAAAAAACCATTAGAACGCACCAGCAAGTCGATGCTGATGCTGCATTCAGTGCTGCCATAATGATGGAATATCAAAGAAATGCAAAATTACAATTCAAGCGCGCCTCATTCAAAACAAACAAAAAAAATACCCTAGCAGTAGATATGCTAAACGGTAAAAATGCTGTGAAGGGTTTGAAACAGGGTTCGGCTTTTGGCCTACTAGTCGATGTATTAGGTGCGCGAGATACTCTCTACAAAACATGTTTCAAAGACTGGGCTGATCAATTAAACCTCACTGATTCTGGGAAAACGTGCGATGATAGAGTTGTTCTTGCTGAACTTATCGGAGCATGGAAAACAGTTGGCCTAGATGATAAGACAATTGTCAACCGAGCAAGGGAATTGATTAGAGGAAAACTCATTGGTCAAAAAAAGAGAGAGGCACGACAAGAAACATCCCATGATATTCCCATTTACTCTAATGTTGCTATAGTTGTAGATGCATATGTTGACAAAATGACGCTATTCAAACGTGGTGCAAAAGCAATTGTACAAAGAAGTGATTGTGGAATTGCAATCCACCTTAATCGCAAGGTGATGCAAAGGGGTCACAACCTCACCGAACTTGAAAATATCTTACCAAAAGATTGGTTCATTCATCCACAAGGGTTTCTCGCCTGCTTTGGAGGCCCAAAGGCGCCTCGAGATCCATCAGAATGTGGAATTTCCATTGAAGCACTTCTCATTTTAGTACAGAATTGGATAAGGGAGGTAACATGAATGTCGCCTACTGAATCAGAAAAATATTCACGCCAAGAAGGATTGGTCCACCAACCTCGTGTAGAAAAACTTCGAATTGGTTTGAAAGGTACAAATCCACTCCTTGAAGAACAACTCATTTTGATTTCAAAACATTTGGGAGTTAAGGAATTCCCAGTTACAAATGATATGGATATGGAGATTGTCATTGACTCTAATAAGAAAAATGAGAAAAAATCACTTTACATCAACATGAAAGAGACTGGATTCAATTTGAGTACAGAATTCAATACTGCTGAAATCTCAAAAACATTAGCACTTCTTGCACCTGGATTATCAACTCTCGCAGCAGCAATGGCGTGGCAAGAAATTTTGAAGAGACAAAATTGTATCAGAAGTATTCCAATTATGAAGAAATATGCTACAGTTCAATTCAGAGTTAATACTCAGTTCACCAATATTTCTGAAGATGATCTGGCAGGGGTTCAAGCATTTCATGGAGACCAGCGTCTAGCTCTATTTAGCGAACCTTGTAATGATGGAACGGGACATGTTCGCCTAACAGCCCGCCTTGATCTAGAATCACCTGCCCTCAGTGAAATCCTCAAAAGTGTGGATTTGAAAATTGATGAATCATGTGTTGTTGAGGAACCATATTCCTTTGAATTCACCATACCTCATGTTGAAAAATTACCCGAAGGAAATCTCGTTGTTGCAGGAGTTGGAGGACTTGGGACTTGGTCACTGTATACTTTGTTCCGCGGAGTGCTCAACGCAGGAGGGGCTGGCCAAGGATTGAATGTCACTATTTTTGATCCCGATGAATCAATTGAAATTCACAATCTTAACCGCCAAGTACTCTATAATGAAACACATGTAGATAGACCAAAGGCTGATTGTGCTGCTGAAATACTTGCTTCAAATCTCCCTGATTTGAATGTTGGATTTGGGGTTCAAGCTCTTGGACTACCGGAATTAGATTATCTTCTTACCCATGTTGAATCGGAAATTAAATCCGATGAAGATGATGTAGATTTACTAGAAGAATTAGAACTGACTGAGAATAACTCTTTATCAACAGATGAAGTGAAAAATATTCTCAAAGAAGCTGATTTGATACTTTGTGGTGTTGACAACCTTAACGCGCGAGGAGTCCTTTCAGGAATTTCCTCACACCTAAAAATCCCATTCATTAATGCAGGTGCTGAAAATTTCTCTGGACAATTTGATGTGTTACAAGAATCTGGTTGTATGGCTTGCAGATATGGTGCTGATTCAGTTCGAGATAAGAGAATTACATCATGCCAAGAAGATGGGGATGTTCCTGTAGCATCTATTGTTACTACTACTGCAATATTTGGCGCACTTGAAGGGTTATCTGCATTAACCGCACTTTCTGAAATGTCTGTTCTGAATCAATGGCCAACTCAGGCTATTTGGGGTGGGCGAAGTAATCGATTGCAATCTTTACAGCCTCCTCATTTCATGCAAGGAAATGACCATGTTGAACATATTCTTCAAGCTCTTGGTGATCTTAATTCAAATCTTGTCAAGGTTGACATGAATACTCCTCTGCAATCTGACAATAGGAATGGAGCAGTCAAAAAAGAAAGTAAGCACCAATGAAAAAGAAAATGAAAGGAGATGAATGAAATGGCAAAGAAAGGACTAACAAATGAGAAAATTGATGCAGTTATTGCAAAGGTGAATATGGAAATGCGTAAGAATATTACAGAGAGAACACAGCGTTATCATTCGGTAACCTGTAAGTGCGGACATGCGTGGGCAATGGATAAGCCTGCAACACTTGAGAACAAGGCGAAGCCATCTCGAGTTCTACGCATCCACCGCGATGATGCGGGAGAAATCATCTGGGTTGAAACTGTAAGAAAGGCAGGCCAGTGCTGGTGTGGAAGATCACTAGATCACCCAAAGATACGTTTTGATTGTAATGACGAGAAGGGGGTTTCTACCCTTTCATCGATACTTCCTAACAAAAACCAACTCAATTATGTCAAGGTTGACATGGATGGGATGGCATCAATTGACAATATGATTGAAGCAAACGAAGGAGTTGAATAAATATGCAAAAGAAAAGAAACAATGTAAATGGAATGCAGAACGTGTACATCACGGTCTCGAACGCACTTGAT
>JAERSV010000059.1 GCA_016845345.1 Methanobacteriota archaeon | reverse complement strand
TTGGAATCCAAGTAGTAACAACAATGCTACATGGACAGAATCAACAGTAGGTAGTAATTCAGAGATTCAAGTATTATGGACTGAATCGGGAAGTCACACAATCAACTTACAAATTGTAGATGACGATGGTTTGACCAGTGATATGATTCTAGGTTCTGTGATGGTAAACAATGTACCGCCTACATCCGAGCCATTCAGCGCTCAATTCCCTGTGGGCGAGGACCGTTTGTTTAATCTCACAGGATTTTACTCCGATACTCCATCTGATGTTGATAGTCTGCAAGTTTGTTGGGATATTGACCTTGAAAACGATGCAGACGATAATCTAGTCAACAACGATGATTGCGATTATACAGGCGATTCAATCAGCCATTCATGGCCAGAAGCAGGTGTCTATACAATTCGATTCCATGTTACCGATGATGATGGTGATGTTGCTGAATCATTAGTTGATGTGAATGTGGTAAATCTGCGTCCGAAAGCAGCATTAGAGGCTGAGAAAACTTCAGTATTAGTTGGTGAGGAAGTAGTCATTTGGACTACAGAGACAAGTGACACCGAATCTGATATGTCTTTACTGATGTTTATTTGGGATTTGGATATTAATACCGATTCTAATGGAGACGGAGACCCTGCCAATGATATGGACACTTTTACTTCAGCAACTAGCCCGTTGCGCCATACTTTTGACACACCTGGTGAGAAACACATACGCCTGACTGTTAATGATGAGGAACAAAGTTCCACCAAAGACATCATAATTTACGTGACTGAAGGTAACTCGGGTTTCCTAGGTATGATGGGTGAAACTGCTGGAGTCAGTAATATGTTGGTTGTACTGATCATCGTTATTGTGGCAATGGTCGCTGTCGGCGTGACTATGGCAAAGAAAGGCGGTGAAGATGAAATCAACTTCTTTGAAGGCGATACTTCAGAATCAGATTCCGCAGAATCAGAAGAAGAATGAAAACCATTCTTCAGCCCTATGATTTTGCATCACCCTCAAAGGGTGTGAGGGTGGAGCGATTATGGAAGCAACCGGATTTGGTGACGGAATTGTCAAACATTTACTCATTTTTTGGTCTACCCGACCCTAACGAGAGTGAGGGGAATGCAAATGAATTGGCTGACCGAGAAATAGAGGAAATACCGAGTATGGATACATCCGAAGTCGAGGTTCTCACAGGTGGTAAGTTCCACGACTTAGGTGAAAAAAAGTGGCAATTATGGACACATAGCAAATTACGAAGAGCCAATCGTGCGATTCGTTATATTGAGCCAGATGAGTTACATCGCCTTCCTGTACACGGAATTTCTCAACGCTTGGTTTCAGGAGACATGGTTGTGGTAGATTTGCGTGATCTCAAACATATGACTGCTCAACAAGATGCTTGCAGGAGAGAACTTGGAGGAATGTCAGAACGGCTTGGGGCTGCTGTGTTTTCCCTTGATAGCACCGAAACACTCCTGCTTGTACCTGGTGCAGGTTCTATTGTTGATACTACTTCTCATCACCTTGGTATCGATGATTGATTCCTAATTTGGTGTGAACCAATGGTTGAGGTCTCCTGCTTCAACCTCTTTCAAGGCATAATCTGTATAATCTCTGTAAGCGAGCCACTTTTCTAGCCCCTCAGGGTCATCAGCGGATTGAGTCTTTTTGGCAATGGTTTCATCAGCGTATTCAATACAACGACGTAGGAAATCAGCAACAGCGTCTTTTTTCTGTTGTTCATTCAATTCTTTTTCGCTCATCAATTCTCATCTCCTTCAATTATTATTCTACTTGCTTCGTATTCATCTCTACTCATCATATAACGTGCAGGATTTCCAGCCCATACTTGACCTGTTGGCACATCCTTTGTAGCAACCGATCCAGCGGCAATAACTGACCTTTCACCGATTGTAATTCCGGGTAACAGGGTTGCCCCTCCGCCAATAACTGCTCCATCCTTGACAATTACAGGGAGCCACTTTCTGCGGTCTTGACTTGGTGGGTGGCGGTCGTTTAGAAGCGTTGCATTTGGCCCGATAAAAACATCATCACCTAATTCACAGATAGATGCAACATACGCTCCTCCCTGGATTCTTACGCGGTCACCCAATATCGCTTCACTTCCAACATGGGCTAGGGCGCCAACTGAACAATCAGAGCCAATAACAGCCTCATTTCCAATGTGGCAAGGTCCCCAAGCTACTGAACCGTTGCCTAGGTCATGGCGTTTACCGCTCAAATCCTCATTGTCCGCACTCACACTATCACCTGACTTACTGCTTACAGTCTCTTGATTCAAGCATTGCGTTTGAACAATGTGGCTAAAACAATCATTTTGAAAGGTATAAATCTAGGAATTTAGGTCATTCATGATTCTTTCAACATGGCCCTTGGCCTTTACTTTGTATCCAACCCAGGCCAAAGTCCCATCTTGATTGATAGCAAATGTAGAGCGGAGACTACCAAGAAATACCCGTCCGTAGAGTTTCTTCTCAGCCCATGTGCCGTATAGTTGATGTAATTCGGTTTCACTATCAACTATCAAATCGAAAGGAAGCCCATATTTATCAATGAATTTAGTATGGCTTTTTGCTGAATCCTTAGAGACTCCTATTACTCTCCAACCAGCCTCTTTCAAAGAATCAAAATTGTCACGGAAATCACATGCTTGAGTGGTGCAACCTGGAGTGCTATCACGTGGGTAGAAATACAGAATCACTCCACTTTCCTTTAGCATTTCAGAAAGTATTACTTCACTTCCATCAGTCAATATAGCGGTGAAGTCAGGAGCGATATCACCCTTGCTCAATTCGGTTTTCATGACCTGTGGTCAGGGATGTCATACTAATACTGATGCATCAAATCTAAAACATTTTTAGATCAAAGAACAAATAGGGCACTCCTCTAGATTATGCCCTCTTGCTGGGCAATATTCTCTGCCAAAAAAGATGATTTGTAAGTGCCTACGTTTCCACTCATCTTCGGGAAATAATGCTTTCAAATCACGCTCAACTTGCACAACATTCCTACCTTCGCTCAAGCCCCAACGCTTGGCTAATCTGTGAATATGTGTATCAACAGGAAAAGCAGGGACTCCAAACGCCTGTACCATCACTACGCTTGCAGTTTTATGGCCGACTCCTGCTAATTCTTCAAGTTCCTCAAATGTGCGTGGAACCACACCTGAGTGTAAATCAATTAGTTGTTCAGCCATTTTTTTGAGGTTTTTTGCCTTGGTTGGTGCTAGTCCAATCTCGCGAATAATTTCACGTATTTCATCAACTTCTAGGTTAGCCATTTTTTCCGGGGTGTCTGCCCTATCAAAGAGGGATGGAGTAACTTGGTTGACCTTCTTATCGGTTGTTTGTGCTGATAGCATCACAGCCACAAGGAAGGTGTATGGGTCACGGTGGTCAAGAGGGATTGGTTGTTCAGGGTATAACTCATCAAGAATGGTGCCAATAGCAGATACGTTTTGACCCATTTTCACCAGAATCACTCCAGTTCAACAGGGATATCGGTTTTCCAGCCGTAGATGCTAGCAGAGAGAATGATAGCGGCTGGAAGTATGTAACATGGAAACCACATCCAATCCGCCCAATCTTCATTGGCTCCTCCCAATATAAGGAATAGAACCACGCCAATCAGAAGAGCAGGGAGAATCATAACTCCACCAAAGACCACCGCTCTTGCCGCTCCCATAATTCTTGGGCGGTAGCCGGATTGAATGAACTTTAGGCTTGAGCATCAAGACAACATTGCTTCAATTTCTTCGCCAGTTTTACAGTTCAGCAAGTGTTGAGGTTCAAGCCAACCTTTGCGAGCGATTTGCACTCCAAACCACACATCTCTCAGACCTGATGTGTCGTGCGCATCGGGATTGATGCAGATTGGGACGCCCTGGTCTCTTGCAA
The DNA here is from genome assembly GCA_016845345.1 of Methanobacteriota archaeon. Classification (GTDB taxonomy): domain Archaea; phylum Thermoplasmatota; class Poseidoniia; order Poseidoniales; family Thalassarchaeaceae; genus MGIIb-Q1. The sequence goes on along the minus strand of JAERSV010000059.1, from coordinate 45,231 downwards.
ATCGCAAAAACCGCCAATCTAAATCAAGTCGATATGGGCTAGCATTAATCTCAACGGATTTCAACTCACCTTCAGCATTCAATTCACCCATACGGCGTAAAACAGCATGTAAATCCACATCAAATCCATCTCGTCCTTGTAAAATTCGGCCAGTAGGATGACCAAGAATTGTACAAGTTGGGTCCTCAATTGCTGTAATTAAAGCCTCAGTATTTGCCACTTCATCCCGACTTCTCCAAGTAGGTAACTGATGTACTGAGGCGACTACATGGCTAAGTTGCCGGCGGGTCTCTTCGTCGTAATCTAGTGAACCATCTGGGAGAATATCACACTCAGCCCCATGCAATAATCGGAAATCCTTACCCCCATCAGCCCAAACCTCATTGAGTGCTCTTATCGCTTCACCTTGAGCCAGCATATCTTCGGCATCAGCACCAATTTGTCTGCCTCCAATATTGAGAATTTGTGAATGGTCTGCAATCCCCAAGAATTGCCAGTCCATATCCATCGCCGCGCCAGCCATTTGCTCAAGAGTAGCAACTCCATCAGACAGAGTCGTGTGATTGTGGAAACATCCTTTCAAGTCAGTAGGCATCACTAGCCTAGGAAGTGTATTTGTTTCAGCCGCATCAACCTCTCCCATATCTTCACGTAGTTCTGGAGGAACCCACGCAAGACCCAAGTGTTCGTAAATTTCTTCTTCATTCGTGGCGGGTAGTGAGAATTTCGCCGCTTCTAACCCTTTCAAATCACCGGCTTTTTCCTCAGGAATTAACCCAAATTCGTTGAGCCGTAAGCCCATACTGATTGCTCTTTGTCGAAGAAGAATGTTGTGCTCCTTACTGCCGGTGAAATATGCTAATGTGAAGGCAAAAACTTCTGGTGGCACCATTCTAACTTGAGCGTCAATTGTTCCAGCTGATTCCATACTTGAGTAATCATCTCCACCAATTGCTGAAAATACTCCACTATCAAGTGTGCCGAGATCCATGTGTTGTTCAAGAATACTGGCTTCTAAAATGACACTCACTTTACTGTCACCTGCGCCTTTGACTTCGGCAATGTTTGGAGTGTTGAGAATTGCTTTTGTGACTGTATCAACATTTTCTGGCAGCACCGCGGCCACGATATCCAAGTCTCCAATTGTTTCTCGACGTCGCCTAGCGCTACCAGCGAGTTGAGCGTGCTCAACTCCTTTGATTCGGGCTACTATTGCCTCAAATGCTTCACCATAAAGTAGCCCGACATTTAGGCGGCGGCGGCCTTGGAATCGAGCCAGCAAATCGATTCCATCCAAGATTTTTTGCTGGCTCTTTGCACCAAAACCATCTAGTTTCTCAACGCCACCTTCGTGGCAAATGGTAGAAAGTTCAGCGATGGAATCAACACCCAATTCATCATGAAGTTGTTTGATTCGTTTTGGCCCAAGTCCAGGGATTGCTAGCATCTCAATCATTCCTGCAGGTGTATCATCATACAATTTCTGTAGGTCCCCCCAAGTGCCTTCACCGAGGGCTTCTCCAATCAGTGAGGCAATTCCTTTGCCAATTCCTTTTACCTCAGTCATTTTTCCTGATGTGCTTAATTCCCACAAATCTTGTTCAAGAGATGCAATCGTTCGGCTGCCATTTTCGTATGCTCGTATTCGAAAAGGATTGGCATCCGTTAACTTGAGTAGAGTGGCGACTTGTTCTAGCACAGTAGCAACTTGTGCTTTGGAATAATGTGGAGGGTCATCCCGCCTACTCTTTGGCAATGTCCACGACTTCATTGAAACCATGTTCTCCCCACTCTCGTTGAGCAGGTCACCCTGCTTGAACCCTCGCGCGGTTGAAGTGCTGTCTCGTCTTCGCCACAACAATGGAGTTGGTCGGCCTTCTTGAGTCGCTATCAGCGTTGACTTGCTCAGGATCATTCCTAATTTGGATGAGTATCGGGACTCTTTCAAGAACAGACAAATCAGAAAAAATCGCTCAAAAGATTATGACAATTCTCTGTTTTAGCGCAGCAATCTCACTTTTCGGACTTTATTTCGCTGGCGGCAATCTGTTCGGCTCAGCAAATTTTGCAAGGGTGTTAGCAGTGGTTTGTATCGCTGTTGGAGTAAGCGCTGGCATGAATATCAAAGGAGAAGATATCCAAGGTGAATCCAATCCACACGATTTGATGAAAATGCGCCGTGAGTCAGAAGAAAAAGAGTAACTTTCTCACTTTAGGTCAACACCAGGTCCCCTAGTATGCCCTACTTTTCCGGGTGGCCGTTTTTTACCGCCCTTCTTTTGTTTCTTAACCGATTTACTAACCGGTTTAACAGGATTTGAGTCTGCCTTCGTTTCAGCAGTATCTACTTGTTTTTCCTCAGCTTTCTTGCTTTTTCTTTTAGTGGTTTTAGACTCGTCATCAATCGCCTCATCCACCTCGGCTTTGCTAGCCCTGTGTTTTGCGGCGACTTTGAAATCAGTCTCATCATCTTCTTCATCATCAAGAGAAGAATCCCACTCATCACCGTCTATCTCAGATTCATCTAAGTTTTCAGAGAGTACATTGAATGCATCATCTGGTGATGTTGGCATGTCGATTTCTCCAACCATCACTTCTACCATTCCATCAGCAAGAATTCGTCCCTCGGCTCCCTTCACGCCACGTTTTGGCTTTTTTACGCTAACGTTCGGGTCGCTTGCCATATCCTCTAAGGAGAGTTCTTCTGGTTCAGGTTCAACTTCCTTTTCACGTTCCTCTTCATTGGCCGATTCCTGTTCCAATGCCTCACGCTCGAGTTTACGATTGTGCAAGGAAGATTGGGTTTTTCTGCCAATTACAAACAAAATAAATGGCGCAATAACTAGCAGTGCAAGCACTGTTTGAACATTAAAATTGTGACCGCTTTTGTCACTCATCCATGATGCTAAGGAGTTCGCTTTATCCCGCAATGGGTCCAAAGTTGGAGTGGCATCAGAACTACTTGCCTGAGGAGTTGAAGTCTCAACAAGAACCCCTAATGCAACTGAGAATATTGGTTCTGGGTCGCTACTTTCATTGAAGTACAACAAGCCACCGCCTACACCTGCGGATTCAGCGGTGAAATCTAATCTCAACTCGCTCTGGTCCCCACCCATTCCATGTTCTTCTAGGTCAATTTTTGTTGGTAATTCACCAATTGATATGCCTTTTTTTGCATCCCATTCTGCGGTTAATCTGATTGGAACAAGACCCTCATTTTTCACTGTGCATATGAAGTAACTTGATTTTCCTATTGCCAATGTATGGTCAGGTGGATTACATCCTACGGAAAGGACGGCTCTGTGTAGATTCTTATCGTCGGGAAAATGGTCAATCAAAACGGCATCAAATGAATTTGTATCACCAAAACCATCACCGTCTCGGTCAGCCCACTGGGTTTTCTCATTTGGAAAAGCATCGGCTCCCTGAGCAGTACCCCAATCCTCGTCGGGGTCGGACCATCCATCACCATCTGTATCGGGACATCCTTTTCTATCGTTGGTGGAATCTCCGTTAATTCCAGGACAGTCATCATCTTCAGCGGCAAGTGCTGGTGGTGATGTAAACGAGAGTAGAGAAATAAGCAAAACCGTTGCCATCAGAATGGTAACAGTGCCGCTTCGCATATTGCGAGGCCAGCCTATTTCCTCTATCAAGCCTCGCCGTAGTCGTTTTACTTTCATTCAACAATCTATTACTTAGTTAAACGATTAACACCGCACCCAATTCTGGTGAGTGGAAAGCAAATTCAAGGTTCAATCTTTAATTTGTCATCAATGAATGCCCGCATATATTCAGGTAATTCGCCATTGAGGAAAATGACATCAATAACTTCTTCAAGTTTCATTAAAGAATAGTAAATTTGCATTGCAGTAGTGGGTGTTGCGGAACACCCTGTGCATCCTCCTTCAAGGGATATTGAAATTATTCCATCAGTAGTTGAAACAACATTTACCTCGCCTTCATGGGCATCTAATACCGCTTGAATCGGCCCCACAGATGCAAGAATTTTCGCTCGGTCTATTTCAGCCATCTATTCGCCTCACTTAGTCCACAGGGCCCGCCCTCTTTCAACCATCGGTAGGTTCGGGCTTTCAAATGCAACAATTGGTGATTCCATGGCTTAGATTCCTTAGCAATCATTGATGGCATTCATGCTCTACGAATGTACATGGCTAGAGGTCTTAGGGTTGCACTCCTTGATCTTCTCGTTGAACGTGCCGAATTTGGACATGGAGGCAATATGGAGATACTTTTTCCACTTGCAGAAAAATTTTCAACATTGGAGGTATTGTTACTAACCCCTCAATTTCAGTCTGCCGATATTGATGAACGCGCAAAACAAAATGCTGACACTGAATTAATTGAACTGGTCAAATCCGATGTTCCAACTTGGGACGAGGCTTTCCCGTTCGTTGCGTCTCCAACAGATTCTGACCTTCAGCAGGCGTGTTCTGGTGAAGTGACGATGCAGAGAGTTGCTTTACCGCCTGCTGATACCGACACTGTGAAACGATGGCTCACAGTTAATTCAGTGGATGTTGTCATTTGTACAGGGAGCAGAAGAAATGTATCGATGTGGGAGCCATGGATGGAAGGTGCAGCCAGTTTATTGCGCGCAGTAGTGGCTTTGAAATTGCCAACACTGGGAATCTGTTTTGGTCACCAACTTCTTTGTCGCGCCCTTGGAGGCGATGTGGTTAGAGCACAATCTCGAACAGATTCAGTAGTTGAATTACGGTTAACCGATGCCGGGGTCGAAGACGAGATTTTTGCTGGGTTGAGCAACCCAGTTTGCCTTTTCACGCACCAAGACCATGTGGTAAAACTCCCGGAAAAGGCTGTAGTTCTTGGCTCTACAAACCACAATTCTTCAGCAAGTGTGAGAATTCTAGATGAACAAAGTGAGAATCTTCTTATTTGGGGTTTACAATTTCACCCCGAGGCCGCAAAGAATCGAATAGAACGTTCGGTTAGTCTCGGCCATATTTCGGCCAAGGAAGCAACCGCGTTTGAACGAGAGCATGATGGTGCTGCAATTCTTTCCAATTTTGCCTCAATAGTGGCTAAAAATCACACATAATTGGTAAAATCGGCTTAGGATTCGCAGTCTCTAAGAGACTGTCAGAGTTGAATTGAGTGGATATCGCTTATATGGTGACCTCAGGTCGGCGGGCCAATCAATCAGGTGATATGATGGATGGAACACAAGTAGGATTAATTGGAATAGGCGCTGGAATAGTTGGTTTACTGATTGCAGCAATGCTGTACAAAAAGGTTGACTCAATCAAAATTGAGAACGAAACAGTAGCAAAAATCACTCAACGTATTCAAGATGGAGCAATGGCCTTCTTGTTTGCAGAATACCGTATGTTATCGGTGTTCATTGTTGTAGTGGCAATACTACTGTATGCTGGCGGATCAGTGAACGATGATTTGGGAATGAATACGATGATTGCATTCATCATCGGCGCTCTATGTAGTGTCGCTGCTGGTTTCAGCGGAATGAAATCGGCAACATCTGCTAACGGTAGGACTGCACAAGCAGCGGCTGACGGTGGACAGGCTGCTGCTCTACAGACATCCTACAACGGTGGCGCTGTGATGGGGCTTGCAGTCGGAGGTCTTGGACTTGCAGGAATTTCATTGATGTACTACTTCACAGAAACAAATTTCCTCACAGTTGGCAATATTGCTGGCTTCGGAATGGGTGCTTCAAGCATCGCTCTCTTCGCCCGTGTGGGTGGTGGAATATACACTAAAGCCGCTGACGTAGGTGCAGACCTTGTCGGAAAGGTCGAAGCCGGAATTCCTGAGGATGACCCAAGGAACCCTGGTGTCATTGCTGACAATGTTGGTGACAATGTTGGTGATGTTGCCGGAATGGGTGCAGACATCTTTGAGTCATTTGTGGGCTCAATCATTGCCGCCATGGTAATTGCTGCCGCAGCAAGCGATACTCTTGGTGCTGATTACCTAATGATTCCAATTGCTCTAGCCGCAGTTGGTTACATTGCATCAATAATCGGTGTATTTTCAATGTCAGCCATGAAAAATATGGATGCAGCAGCAGCTCTCCGCAATACGACTTTTATCGCTGCTATACTCTTCTTAGTAGGCGGATATTTCACTCTAGATTATCTCAATCTACCAACAACACCGATTTGGGCAGTTGCAATTGGTTCTCTCGTTGGAATCATGATTGGACTTGTAACGGAGTACTACACAGGAATAGAGCCTGTCTTCGGAATTGATGTGAAGGCAATCCCTTACATCGGTGAAGCATCAAAGACAGGCAGTGCAACAAACGCAATTGCTGGTTTGGCTGTGGGAATGCAATCTGTATTCGTGCCAGTCTTGTTGATGGCCGTTGGAATATTCGGTGCTAACCAAGTGATGGGTGGTGGAGATGCAGGACTTTACGGAATCGCAATGGCTGCTATGGGAATGCTAGGTACAGTTGGCGTGACAATGACAGTTGATGCATATGGACCAGTTGCAGACAATGCAGGTGGAATCTCGGAAATGTCGGGTCTTGGCAAAGATGTCCGTGACATCACCGATGGGCTTGACTCAATCGGAAACACAACTGCAGCGATTGGCAAAGGATTCGCAATTGGTAGTGCAGCTCTGACTGCATTAGCACTCTTCGCTGCTTTCCAGACCAGTGCTGGATTGACTCCTGCAGACCTCTCACTCTCAGAACCAATGGTCGTGATTGGCCTATTGGTTGGCGGTGCGCTTCCATTCGTGGTTGCTTCGATGACCATGAAGTCAGTCGGCCGCGCTGCTGAAGAGATGATTACTGAAATCCGCCGACAATTCAGAGAAATCGACGGCCTTCTTGAGGGTAAGGAAGGTGTTGAGCCTGACAGCGCAACTTGTGTCGACATCTCAACCAAGGCTGCTCTACGAGAGATGGTCGCTCCGGGAGTCGTAGCAATTGCTAGCCCAGTTATCGTTGGATTCATACTCGGTGCATCAGCACTTGGAGGAATGCTAGCAGGTGCAACAGCAACTGGTGTACTAATGGCGCTCTTCATGGCTAACGCTGGTGGTGCATGGGACAACGCAAAGAAAGCAATCGAGCAAGGCGAAATTGATGGTGCAAAGAAGGGCGATGATGCTCACAATGCAGCAGTAGTCGGTGACACAATCGGCGACCCATTCAAGGACACAAGCGGACCTTCCCTAAACATTCTAATCAAGTTGATGTCAATCGTTTCGGTTGTTATCGCTGGAATGCTTGGAAGCGGCTGGCTGAACGGCTTATTCTAAGATGAATCAGAAACATATAGTTCACGCTTAACAGTAATTTGGCTGAGCGTGAACTGCCGGTGGTCTATTGAAAGAGGGACTAATACGAGAGAATGAAGAAGATGGCTCAGAGGTCAGCACTCGGTTTCGCCCTTCTCCTTTTGTTGACATCTCTATCCGGTTGCTTAGGTGGGGGGGACGACTCCTCTGATATGTTGGGAGAAGATGACCCGTTCAACGTTCCAACATGGAATATTGCAGATTGGTGGTTGTACACATTTTCGACGCCTGAATTTAGTGATGATACAACTAGATTAGTTGTTGCAGAAGATGATGCTGAAGATGGAACTGCCTACATGTTAACAATCTCAAACCGTATTGAAGCCCGCCGTCATGCCGTCTTGAATCATAATCCATTTCTTGGCAGAATTACTCATGATAATTTGAGTGCCTTTGAGGACGGTGAGCCCAGAGATGTTTTCAAATTCCCATTTCAAAAGCATGATAGTTGGCAGTTTACACTATTTGATACAGAATGGACCGCTCAAGTAATTGAGGTTCATCTAGAGAATAACGGTGCCACCCGCAATAGAATCGCGGTCATCACAGCATCCGGTGACGACGGTTCAACCCTCGCCTACATCTTTGATGAAAGCGCAGGATTCCTCCGCACACTCATTTGGACTGATTCTAGCGGGATTGAACAACTCAATATTCAGTTAGCAACCTTTGGTTCAGGGCACGAAGGTGAAGTCTGGTTCATTCGTGGAGGCGATTTATTTTCCAAGGATTACACTTTGAATGGCGGTGCAGACGCTGATGTTGAAGACTCATTTTTTGTTTCTAACCACCCAAGTGGAGAGGATTGGGATGAGATGATTTACTGGCTCAATGCACGTATGGGGTCAGGTACCTCTTCTGGGACTCTCAGCCTAAGGGACCATTTTTCGGCTAGTGTGCTATTTCGAGAGTGGGGGCCGGGAGCAGAGGATGAAGGTCAACTAGGGACTATTCCCTACCCAAGTGGCGAGTACACACTGACAATAACTCAAAGCGGTAATTCTGACATTTCTCTAATTGTTGCTGGTGCAATTTCCTTTTCTTGGACGCTCTAGGTGGTTCCATGACAGGGCATTTCGTGATGCTACACGGTATGACAGGTTCAGCGGAAAAGATGAGACCGCTGGCTGAAAAATTCTGTCCTCAGGGTTGGGAGGTCTTAGTTCTCGATGCTCCATTTACACACCCACGCGGGGGTTTTGCATGGTGGGTTAGAGATGCACCTACAACAGAATATCTCGATAATGAGACGATATCTCAGTTACAATCCTCTGTTGATTTTGTTGTAGACAATCTGCCAGCAGATGGTCCATTAATTGTTGGAGGTTTTTCACAAGGCGGCGCAGTTGCCCAAGAATTGTTATTGACCGAAGCCGCCGAAAGTATCGTTGGAGTTTTAGTGCTTGGAAGCAAGGCAGCAAGACCACTTATTTTACTTGAAAAATTATGTGAATTACCATCACAAAGAATGTTCTCAATGCATGGGGAGCGAGATGCAATTGTGCCTATGGAGCAAGCGGATGAGTATGTTAGACTGTACGAAGAAGCAGGCTGGGATGTCACAAGAGTTAGGCATCAAAAAGGCCACATGGTCGACCTAAATAGTGAAGATGAACTTCACAATTGGTTGAGAGAAACGGTTGAATGACTTTCTTCAAAGGTATCCTTGAAGTTGATCTGCTCCGCCGACAAACACAGGTTCATCGCCCCGCACATCCCAAATTGCAGGAACGGTGCGGTGGCCAGTCATTTCCACAACAGTCACCTGTAAGTTGGGGTTATTTTCTACATTGTGCTCTTCAAATGAGAGTTTTTTTGCACCGAGTAAATTCTTCGCCTTTGTACAATATGGGCACCAACTTGAGGTGAACATGACAAAATCGTTTTTACTTCGCTTGAGTATTCTATTGACTGGCATAATATCAAGCGAATGCCCGACCTTCATCAATGCTTGTTTGAAAATTCAATAAAATTTGAGGGCATCACTTAATTTCACTAGTGGATTCCTCGAAGTGCTGGGCCGTGTTTTCATGGCCCATGTCTAACAGGAATGAGCCATCGGCTTGCATCCACCATCTACTACCATCTAGAAGGAAATACCATGTCACTCCTGTTGAGGTGTCGTAAGTACCTCCGCTTGGCAGTTGTTCGTGATTTGTTACATGGGTTATAGTCGGCACTTGCTCAATTTCAGCCCCAATTTCAGCGGTTGAAGGTGACCGAGAATCACCTATTTCTGTTTCTGTGACGTTATGTTGGTCATTTTCTGTGGCGTTTTGTTGGTCATTTTCTGTGGCGTTATGTTGGTCATTTTCTGTGAAGTTTTGTTCGTCGGTTTCAGTGACGTTTTGTTCGTCGGTTTCTTCATTTTCAAATTCATCATCTTCCCCAGGAACATTTGACTTGAACATTAGATAGAGCCCTATTGCTGCAAGGCTTGCAAGAAGTAGAGCGAAGAGGACAATCATTGCAACTCCGGCAGTGCTCGCTCCGCCTGAGTTGACAGAGGTTGAAGATGTATTATCATCGCCATCCTGAGAGTGTGGATTTGCGGGTGGTTCAATCGTCAGATTGCTAATGGTTTGCAATCCAACATTATCAGTTACCCTGACATAGAGGTCAACCTCACTCCAGTTTGACCAAATAATTGCGCCGTTAGCGGGATATTCTTGCCAACTCAAATTATCCCAAGACCATTCAATGGTTGAAATTCCACCGCCCTCTCCATCATTCATCTGTAAACTTACTTCTAACACAGGCGGGCCAGCATATTGAACACTCAATTGCGTAATTGAAAGCGTGGGAGCAGTTCTATCGATTTTCACCCACATTGCATCTGCATCCGATGGATTTCCTGCAACATCTATCGCCCTGACTTCAATAGAATGGCGACCATCAGTGAGTGATGAAACATTCAGAGACGTTGATGTTGTGCTGATATCAGACCACAATCCTCCAGCCCAGCGGATTTGATAATGAGAAAATCCAGAGCCACCATTATCAGTTACTTCACTCCAATTGACTACGACTTCTGACTCACCTACCCATTCGGTTAATTGTGCGAAGATTGGTTTTTCTGGTGCTTCTAAGTCAGGTACTTCACTTGCGTTTACTGTGACAATTTTGAGGGTGTATGGTCCTCCAGATTCGGTCACTAACTTTGAAATACGGATGTGGTATATTCGAGAGGTGTTACTCAAATCATCATTGGTGAGTTGTAGGTTAAACCATGAGACCCCTGAATTTAAAGTTCCATTATCTTCTGTATTTGTGCCATTTAACAATTCAATCGTTAAGGGTTGGCCGTCATTTTCAATTGAAACACCTAAGCGTTTTCCGCCATGGAGCATGACTGCGAACCAATCCTGATTGTCTCCATCCATTAGACATCCTTCAATAGTCATGGATTCAATATCAACACCAAGTTGAGTCGCAGATGCGCGGGCAGCAGCAGCATCAGTGGTTCCATTGCCATCTGTTGCTGGGTTTAAGCAACCTCCCGTAGTTTCATCAATTGGGTCTGGTGCATCTTCGCTTACAACCAAAGGATTGGCTGAGATGGCGATGTTATTACTCTCTTCATCTTCTTGATGAAGGTCGCTAGTATCGACTTTTACAATGGCCCACCAAGTGCCATCGTCATCCTCTGAAAGTTGGACTTGAGTATCGTCTTGAGTCGATACTCCTGCGTCAAGGTTGCTTATTGAATATGATGTAATAAGACGGTCACTGCTATCCCAAATATTGTTTTGTGATAGCCAAATTTCAACGTCAAAACTTGCTTCTTCCACACCTAAGTTTTGAATCTCCCATTGCAAGGTAACTGTTTGTCCGGGCTCAGCAGAGGTCGGTCCTGTAATCCATTTTGCCAACAAATCGTTAGTCGGATTCGTTACCTCAAAAGAAGTTCCGAATCCTTCATTGTCAGTCTCATCAGACTCAGATAGCGCACTTGCATAGTCTACAACTGCAAAAAATCGATATGAACCAGATGGAGAGGGTGGAAGTTGCACAGTTCTAATGATTTCAACAGTAGAACCGGATGCAAGAGAGGTGATATTCACCGTTTCTAGCAAGTAATCAGGTTGGCCAGCAGGATCTAAGATTTCAGCGAACAGTGCTAATTGATGCCTGCCGGCGTTGGCTCCGCCATCGTTCTCAATCACTACTGAGATTTCTACCGATTGGCCAAGCATTGATGGACCGGGGTTACTAACAGAAATAATCCGTAAATTTGGCTGTAAAATACAAACTTGATTAGATGCTGCAAGGGAGTTGTCATTTTCATTTAATTCAACTACAACATCATTCATGTCAACAATGATTCCGTAATACCAGCAACCAGAACCGATGTTAGATGGGATGGTCACACTCAATGTGTCACTGATGGTTGAACTTGCACCAATATTATTGATAGTCACAGCCCCAAGGTGAGTGTCAGTTGTGTCAATTGTCGGATTCGAAGAAAGGAACAAATCAATAGGTATTTTTTCCGCTTCACCCATTCCTGAATTCTCAAATGAAAAAGAAAGGGTCACTGTTTGTCCGGGTAGTACTGATGCCGGACCGCTTAGCGATGTTGGCGTGAGTTCTGGTGTGCAGTCAAGCACAGTCAATTCTTGAGATGAGGTATCGTAGACATTGTTGTTCTCATTAGATTCAGAAATTTGATACATTGAGTCAACAAAAACCGCAGCGTAATAATTGCCTGCAGTCATCGATGCAGGAATAGCACCACTAACTTGTAAATTGTAAGAAGAAACACTACTACTACCGCTAGCATGGCCCACACTTATCCATGAATTGGAGGCACCAGTTTGTGAGAAGAGCACTTCATAATAATGTGAACCAGCATTGACATTTCCTTGGTTTGAAACTCCTACATTGACTGTTACTAATTCTTCTGTACAGATTGTGGAGGTGGACGAATCAACCGAAATAGAGTCTGCGCGTAAGTCAGGAGTAGCAACGGTAATTGAAATTGAATTCCCATCTTCGGCGTTATTATTTTCATCACCCTCGTCTACCCTATCTGTGGTATCTACAATAATTCCCCAATAATAGGTTCCACCCGATAATCCGGTAGGAATGTTTGCAGTAAGAGTGCCCGAACGATATGACCCACCATTGATACTAGATGCTTGTTGGGTTGAACCAAATTGTGTATCACTGCTGGTAATTGTCCTATCTGTTGAGAGGTAAGCCTTCCAATAGAACCAACCTGAAGAATCATCACCATCATTATCAATTCTCCAATTAAGACTAGCCTGTTGTCCGGTATTTGCTGAGGTTGGCCCAGATGCACTATCAACAACCAAATCTGCAGGTTCCTCAATATTTATTCGGTAAGAGTCTGCAACTACATTGTTCGTTTCATCGAGTTCAGTTACACTAGAACGGCTGTCAGCAATCATTCCAAGGTAATAGTAGCCGGGATTAATCCCAGTAGGAATCATCACACTATACTGATATCCTGAAGCATAGGAACCAGGTGATATGCTGGAGCGGGAGAATTCATCAACGTAAATATCGTTAGTTGTGATAGTCCTATCTGTAGATAGATAAAGTTCCCAATAGAATGAACCGGTGTAATCAGTTCCATCATTATCAATTCGATAGTTGACCGTGATTGTGTCGCCCATCACAGCAGAGGATGAAGATGTATCGATATCATCTGCCACAATATCAGGTAGGTCATCTTGAATTGTGACTTGCCCACAAGTTCTTGCATTATTGGTTTCACTGCTTTCATCCACATCCGTATTAACATCTAGAATGTAACCCCAATAATATGTTCCAGCGTTCATGGATGAAGGAATCCGGTTGGTAGATGAAAGTGAATCTGTACGATAGCTACCCGATGACAAACTCGAAGAGTATTGGTCGCTACCAACCTGAGTATCACTTGTTGTAATCGATGAATCTGTAGAGAGATACATAGCCCAATCAAATGAGCCGGTTGATTGTCCATGGCTACTTGAAACATCATTCTCATACTGAATTGAAATCGATGAATCTAGATAATCTCCAACAGTTCCTGTAGAAGGAGTTGAACAAGATGAAGATGTGGTACGCGGCACTAAATCGGCCAATTCGTAAAGATGAACACGACCTGAGTCGTAATCGTCGTTGTTGTTTTCATCACTCTCACTAACTTGTGAATTAATGTCAACAATGGCTCCAACGTAGTAGTATCCTCCAGTTATTGATGTTGGAATTGTGACTGTTTTGTATTGTGTGCTCGTTGAACCCGATGAAATTGAAGATTTGTACCAAGTATCTAATTCAATGTCGTTTGTCGTTATGGTGGTATCCGTTGAGAGATAAATCCCCCAATAAAATGAACCCGATGATGATGTGCCATCGTTCTTCAATCGTACTGTAACACTCTTGCTATCACCAGCATCAGCACTTGACCAACTTGCCGAGATAGAATCAATAATTAGGTCAGGGCTACTTCTTCCAGAAGTTAAACTGGTTTCATGTAAATTGTTTTCATCAAATTCGATTTCAAAACCATCTTCATTGTTGTTTTGAGCAGTTGGGGATTGAATATTACTCAACAACATTAGCGAAAGGAAAAGCGCCCCCACGAGGGTTGAAATCCGAGTGCCACTCAATGCCTCACCTCAAAAGCCGTCAACATAGAGCGGTGATGAAGGTTGTTATCATCGTGAATAGGCCTACGGCCAATTCACCTTCTGCCTAATCCAGCAATCATTTTTGAGTTAGGGCGTGGTAAATTGGCGAGTAGAATCATCCCACCATTGTCCATTTCCGTTTTCTGCAGTTAGCCGCCAATAGTAATCTGTTGACGGAAATAATCCATTCAATGGATGACTATTTCCACCGACGCTCAAATTGCTTCCAATTGAGTCACAGAAGTCCCAATTACCACGCACGACTCCACCATCTGCAAGACCCCAACACACCTTCCAAGTGGTGTTTGTGCCATTGTCATAAATCATCCACTCAACGTCAGCCTTGGTAGAAGTGATATTACTCGTCACCTCAAATCTCGTTTCAGGGTTATACTCATTCACCCACCCGCGCAACGGGTCAGTAGACCATACAGGCAGATGGTCAACAGCATTTTGTGTAGGTTCGGTAATCGGGAACCCCCATGCAGAAAGGAATGAAGTCATGTTGTAACCAGTTTTTATTGAAATCCATTTGGCATATTCATTGAATTCTGCAGAGTCTCCAGAAGGCTGACTTGTAAGATTGTAATAGTATTCCTGATAGGCTGCAGTTATCGGTTCCCAGCCAAATTCTTCGTAGATTTGAAGATAGGTTTCTAACGCGGTCCAGACACTCCATTGGGAAATTTGTGAACCACCTGAAAAATAGGTTTCGACGCGGGTTATCATGCTCTGGGTGTTTAACGCACCATGGCCTGCCCTGAGGTCTTTTCCAACTAAATCTGTCATCAGTTTTACTGAGTAGAGATTGCAAGTTGTTTCAGTAGTTCCCGGAAGAGTAGAGGACATCCACTGATGATTATGCCCCAATTCGTGGAACATTCCCCAATCGCCATTAGTTCGCATGTAACTACCGTTCACCACGCCACTGACACTTGCTGTGTGGGCCATGAAAGGATATCCAGAATGCATCCAACCCGCTGAGATTTGCACATCAAATACTGCTCTTTCAACCCGCGGCCAAGGGGTGAATCCACTGAGGTTGTGTTCCATTTGTAGGGCTTCATCCCAGAAATCCATGGTTTCGTTAGGGCGGTCAAGATTTCTGATGTAAGAAGATGGTACGGTAAGAATAAACCAATCTGATTCCAATTCAGCAATTGGTGCAGGCGAATTTCGCGTAACCATATTCCACTGGTGAACATTGGTTACGCCATGAATATAACGTGGCATGTCGACAGCATTTTCGATGGTGATATTGAAGTCTCCGAATGTAGATCCGGCTGGAATCGTCACATAAATCGGCCCACCAAACGAGTTACCAACTTGTAAAGACGAGTTCTTAATTGACCAAGCCCGAGTGATTTTTGGATGCCTGTTAAGGGTTGATTTTCCCCACAGTGAATCTGAGTGAGACCCAATCAGAATTGATGCACCCTGATTCACCATAGATTGTGGGATTGTGATATTGATTACTTCTCCAGCAGGGGCATACATTCCCGTTGTCATCCACCCTGCTGACCTCGCATTTGCATACCCAAATTGGCTTGGCAGACCAGCAAAAGACCCGTTAATTGAGACATTTCTCAATGGCCTTGGGGCTGTAGGATTTACTGAACCCGGGAATGAACTGTGCGAAGGATGGGGTTCAAGTTCATCTGCTGGTAATTTTAGCATCAATTGTTCTTGAATATTGAGAATTAAATCATCAACTTCATCAGCATTCATTGTGTATTGGTTATTTGAATCAATATGAATCCATCCGGCGTCATTACTCATCTTGCGTAGTGAATCCCAGACACCGGTGTAATCAAGGGGCAGATTTGAGACACACAGCGAGACGGTTTTAGAGCCGATAGTAGCATCATTTTGGGTCATCATCTGTGTTCCATCTACATGGTCAACGATTAGAGGAAGTGCGCCATGTAAGCGATAGAGGTCACCCCATTCATTGGCATTCACTGCAAAGGTGGCAGAGCCTGAAGATGTAGAAATAAATAGACCAGTTGATTTAGCAATTTTATTGCCGGGATAATTGTGTGCTGCATCACTATTTGAGTACGACCAATACCATGCGTGTCCACCCATAATTAACCCTCCACCATCTTCTAACCAGTTAGTAATGGCGAGGTTATCGCTGTCAGAATATGAGTTCCAGAATTCAGTCACAAAACAATCCAAGTTTACTAAGTCTGCAGGTGTTGCACTAGTTACGACGGCATAGCCTTCTGAAAGAAGTGTATTCTGCCAGCCATTGAATGAAGATTCTAATCCAACAGTTTTACCGTTACCATCACAAACCCAATCCAAAGCATTGAGGCTAAGATTTGCTCGACGATCGCTCCCTGTTCTTGCAACCATTGTTTCGTGCCCATAGCCAACAATTCTTCCTTTTCCGGCGTGCGAAGCAGCAGAAATGGGCCGGTTATCCCAGTCAATTCCAAGACTAAACGACCATTCTCCAATTGGTAGAATAAGTGAAGGCCAAGCGCCACCGTAATCCACAGTACCGATCGGCCGCTTGGTTAACTCATTGTGATCTTGTGCTAAATCATGGATTGCAAAAGTAAGGTTCAGTGCAAGTTCTCCCCCGGAATTGTTTGCCCAAATAGTGTGTGTTGTCCAAGCATGGCGAGAAAAGTTGACTCCGTCTCTCCCATTCGGTGAACCAAAGATTGTGCCGTTGGTTCGAGATAGGTATAGCCCATCAGGAAGTTTTGGTGCGATTTCCCAACTGTCAATTGTTGGTCCGTTATTGATTGCTGAAATTGAAACGGATTTATTTGCCGCTAGAATCTGTTCTAATCCCCCTTCCCATGAGATGTTATCGGGTGTCATGTTGGCGATTCTGATGTTTAACCAAGCCTCGAAAGAGCCACCCGAATTGTTAGCCCAAACAGTGTAGTTAATCCATGGCGTTATTTCGTCAGCACTGCCTGTTAGTGCTCCGTTTTGGGTATTGAGTTGGAGTCCAGATGGAAGTGGGGGTTGAATGCTCCAAGAAACAGCAGTGCCGCCACTTGTTGTTGGTGTGATATTTAGCGTTGATACACCAAAAATTAAGTCAAAATCTTGACTACCATAATCAATCGATTCAACTATTTTGTCATTGACTGTTATTTGCAAAACTATCGCCGCAGTACCTCCTGAATTATTCGCGTAAATCAGGTGTGATGAGCGCTCATAAAGAACATCTGGGGTCCCATAGATTCGTCCCGTGACACGTGAAATATTCAGGCCAGATGGAAGCGGTGGGTCAACTTCCCAACTCAAGACATCTCCCCCATTGTGACTAGGGGCCATGTCATTCATTTGCTCTCCAAGGGTGAGAATCAAATCTTCATCAAGATAGGAGATTGAATTTGGTGCTTGGTCGTGAACAGTGATTGTAATCTCGGTTGTATCACTTCCTCCATCGTTACTTGCCGTAATGGTGTAAGTCGTGGCTGGCATGAGGGTAGTAGGTGCACCAATAATTGCCCCGTCATCACGCAATTCAAGTCCAGGAGGCATTGCAGGGCTTGATTCCCAAGAGGTCGGCTCACCCTGTTCATAATTAGCGAAAATAGTGAATGGGTCACCTTTGGTTAGGATGTGGGTTGATGGTTGATAGTTCAAAGAAGAAGGCGCCATATCTGTCACAATAATCTCTAGGGAGAGATTTGTTGAACCACCTTGGTTGGTGACTTCCACATCGCACAACGTGATTCCAATTTCGTTGGCTATGATAATCCAATCATATTCTGAATTTTGACCTTGGCTTGGCCCAGTTCCCAAACGGGCAAAAGAGTTGGAGCAATTTGCCTTTGTTCCAAAGCCGCCGTCGCCATCAATCGTCCAGTTGATTCCGGTAACTGAGCCACGAGTTACTTGAATTGAGCCGGTTTCAAACGACGCATTATTTGGTGGGATGATATTGTCACACCCGATTACTCTAGAGTTATTCTCGTCCAATATGTTTCGCTGATGGTCAAGACAAATGATTGGAGGCGGCTCAGAAACAGGTTCTGTTGAGTTTGTGTCCACACCTGAATCGACTGATGGGGTTTCTGGACTTTGAGTGGCGATATAGAATCCAGCACCGCCTAAACTGACTAGGAAAAATAAGGCGGCAACGGCAATCGCCAACGCTTCTTTACTAATCATTGTAATTGCGAAATGCTGTTAGGTAAATACGATATCGTTTACCTGCTCGAAATTTTCCACAGAACTCTTCACTATATTTTGTATTAACATTCAAATTTTGACGAATTAAGAACCAATTGATCCGCGAGAGAATTAATAAAAGAGGAACTTTTAGTATCAATTGATGTTAAAACGAGTGACCTTCGTTGCTTTTTTTATCCTTTTATCAATTATTCCATCTTCAATGTTCTCATTTTTGCCAAATTCGGTTGCCGCCGGTTAGATTCCCTCATCGTCTCTCGGGGATTGTTAACATTTCACGCTGCCCACAAGACAACTTCTCGGGTTCGGTTTCCGATGACTTTATTGCTACTCCAAATGCTACGAGTCAAGGAATCTGTCAAGAGTCAGATTCAGGGGTTTTTATCAATTCGTGGGTGATATTGGAATATAATTCCAGCATTCATCGACATGATGTAAATTTACGTGGTTGGCTTGATCATTTTAGTTGTCCATCTCAATTCTGTGGGGAAAATGATTCGGCTGGTGTTGAATTGTTTTATGCAAATGTGGACCCATTAATCACCAACAAGACCAACTGGAATCATATTGGCACTGCGAGATATGCCTCCTATTCAGAAGGTACACATTTTAAGTCATTCAAAATTGATGACAACTTGACTCATGTTCTAATCGCCGGCGCCAATGATTCGTTTTCTAGTGTCAGTCCAAGTATTTCTTATGTTACTGCTTCTTATTCAGGGTCTGGTATCTATCATCATCCATACCCACCAGAAAAGACAGTATTTTTCTTGGCAGATAGAGAGGCATCCGATTGTGGCTCGATAGGTTTTCTTAATTACACTGGCCAACTTGGTGGAAAATTATGTGAGTATAATGATAGTGTGATGGTTGAACCATTATTAGTGTCATCTTTCATGATAATCAACATCTCAAATTCTGATGATGATTTCTTCAACAATTCCAATTTAGCACTTTCGATTGGCGGAACTTCCTGTCTTGACTCGTCAACTAGTTCGGGCCGTCATTGTTCTCCGCCGAAAGGAATTGCAGTATTCATCTCAAATGAATATAATGGTACAAATTGGACTTACTCTACTTCTCTATCAAATGAGGGGATAGCATTAACGAAAATTGTTCCCATTCATGATCGGGATGCAAAACGAATCATGTTAGCTGGTATTGCAACATCTTTACATAATAAAACTCAACATATTAGCTATATCGGGTATTTTCCCGAAGATTATAGCAACAAAAATCTAACATTATTGGATTACTATGGAGTTCACAATGCCCTTTCGTTATTAAATATCAATCCGGTTCAATATCACAGAGATAATCGTTCATCTAGATTGCTCTGGTTCACTGAGCAATTTGATTCAAAATGTCCATTAGGAATGGTAAATAATGTGATGATATCTTCTAGTATTATTAACAATAATACTCAGGATTTCGGTTGCCAGTACATCGATGTGAACGGACAGCAGAAATCATTTCAAGGTTGGGTGTCAGTCAAGGTGGTTAAACCGAACACATATCATTATAATTTTACGGCAAGCTTCAACGATACGATGGGAGGTGAGTCATCGGTAGATCACAGTATCTGTGTAGATTCATTTTTTACTACTAATTACCAAGGTTCAAATACCATTTGGCAACAACGCCTGTTTCCAAATAACCTCTATATCCAAACGGTTGGCAATCAAACTTATCATAGTCAGGCGAGCCTGACAGGACCGCCAATTGAAGCACTGTTAATTGTCCGGTGTGATGGAGTAAATTCCGGAGGAAATCGTTCCTTTGACCCGTTGGTGAGTAATATGGTGGTGTACTAATTATGAAGTTGAGGGATTTCCTCTTATTATTCATTCTAATCAGTTCCTCCTTGACCTTCGGTGGTAGTGAGATAGGTGAATCATATCACACTTTTACCAATGATGTAAATGATAGCGAAAATTCAACATTTTTGACTGACCTTTCAATAATTTCTGTAGAAGAGAATCATTCAGGAGTTATCGGCTCGATATCAAACGATCAAGTGCTGGTTACCCTACTCGACGGCACATTTCTTGCGGAAAATCGGTATGATGTGGATGAGAGTGGAGAAACTTCAAACTTTACATCTCTCACTGGAGAAATCCACTTCTATGATGCGGATAATTATTCAAATGTAACAAAAATTCACATACGCGGTTTTAGAATCTGGTTTAGCACAGACTCTGCCTCATTCGTCTGGCATCACGATATGATAGCAGTTTCTATGTCGTTTCAGAGATATTTTTGGATTGAGGGTGAAAAAACTATTTGTCACTTAGGCCAGGAATTTTGCGGCGCGATTATTCTGTTCAATCAATCAGGGGAACTTGTTGAGATCAAAACCTATCCGATGCGCCCAACCTTACTTCAAACCGCTGACGGTGGGGCAATTTGGGGCTTAACGGGTTCGTATTATTCTAATACAACAGAAGACCCATTTAATCCTGGAAATATTTCTGTTGGTAGAGTCGGGGAGAATGAATCCTTCCTCGAAACTAATATCTCTTCATATTTGTTCTCAAGCAGATCTAATTTATTACTTTCAGAAGATGACATCTTGATTCTAGACCATATCACAGTCAATCCGGGAAATATTCGTTATTATTGTGGGTTATCATACTCTGATAGAGCTTTAGTAATCCTAAATTCAGCAGATGAGGACCCTTGTATTCAACCAATCCCAATTAAACATCAATCAGTAATCACTGTTGATGATAGCAACCGGGTCACAGTCTTTGAAGGTAGGAATATAATCAACCCGGATAGTGGAGATGATGAACTGACATTAACGATTGGTCGATTGGAGAATCGAAGTGAACTCAAAAGGATAGGTAATGTCACATTACCCGGCATGCGTAGCGTAGTGAAAGGCTGTGCTTTGAACGACGGTTCATCGTTCATATTAGCTGTATCTGATGATAGGAGAGAGGGAGTTAGGCCTTATAGTAAAGAATTTAATCACAGCATTATTTTCGTCGCGATAGACGAAGAAAACCGTTCAATTCATTTTAATCCGTTAGTGAATGTGCGAGTTGAATTGGGAAGACCGAGTTCTATTGAACAAGGCATTCAATTAACTGAATGTTACTCGGGGTTTCTAAGGGTCTCAATAATCGACGGTGATGGTACCGTATATTCCGTGGGTAGACACAATGTTTCATGGTATGAAGCAAACTCTGGTAGAATTGAAATTCAGGCGAATGTTTTGGTCCCTTATACTGGCTATTCATTCAATTTTACTGCCCCATCGGTGTTTTTTGAGTTACGAAATTATTCTGAAATTCCTACTCAACAGATAGAATTTGATTCACCACCTATTCCAACCGAAAACCAGTCAAATTCGGAAAACAACAATTCAGATAATCTTTCAGCAGATGGAAATAACTCATCGACTAGTGATGAAGAGTATCAAACCTCTGAGGCTGGGAATAATTCAGAACCAATCGGAAACGGGACAGATGAGAATGATCCAACATCAATAGAATCGAGCGATGCGGCCGACTGCCCAGACGATGATTCCAACGACTTTGCATATCCTAATGACTGCAATAACGGAAACTCTAGCGGCTTAGATGGGGATGAAGCACCAGTAAACGAGGATGGGGAATCCACCTCATCTATTGATGTCTATCAGATTGATGAGAGGAAAGCAGTTCTAGCTGGAGTAGGCTTTGTCGCGACATTCATTCTACTTGTCTTATTTCTGAAAAAATTACAGATTTAACTAAGTTTTGATAACCCATCAACGTTGGGGATGAAATATCAAGACCTTGTATCGGGTGCAATATTTCTTACAATAATGTAGCCATTCACTTTAAATTGGATGATTACCGAAGAGTTCCAATCTAAGTGACTATCATTGAGGTTTTCATTTAAGTGAGAATATTAGAAATCGATTTGGCTTGGCCAAATCTTCTGCTAAAACGAATGTCCGAGGCGTTAACGTCTCGGACTGAATGAATTCAATGATTGTCGCGATTATGTCCTATCCGAGATAGTGATTAGGTCAATATGATGTCGCCGTATCGGACATTGACGAAAGATGCGTGTGGCAGTAACGGGAGCGGCCGGATTAATCGGCGGAGTGGTCTATGACAGGCTAGTTGCTAAAGGCCACGAAGTCATTGGGATTGATCGGCCACATGAAGATTGGATGGAAGCGGGTAGGAATACCGATGATGCAAGCGCTCCAAGCCGCGTAACTCATCACTTTGATTTAGCAGAAGCAACTGATTCAGAATGGCAATTGATGCTTGCAGATTGCGAAGTAGTAGTCCATTTAGCGGCAGATGCAAACCCCTCAAATAGCGATGAGAGTATGTTGAGAAACAACATTTTGGTAACCACTAATTTCATGCGTAATGCCAAGATATGTGGCGTGCGCAGAGTGGTGTTATCTTCCTCCGGTCTTACTCAAGTTGGTCTTGAGGCTGAACTCTTGCCCGGAGGTTTTCTTGAAGGGCAACTTTTGGGGGTGAGCCACGGAACTTCTACGACTAGCACCTATGGCGAGACTAAGGTATTCGTCGAACGACTCGGTCAGTATTACTCACGGGGGTATGGGATGGAATGTATAGTCGTAAGAATTGGGACGGTAATTCCCAATGAATCAGAGCATTGGGAACGAGGTGGCAGGTTACAAGCAACCGCATTTTTACAAGCAGACGTTGCCAACT
Source organism: Methanobacteriota archaeon (assembly GCA_016845345.1). Classification (GTDB taxonomy): domain Archaea; phylum Thermoplasmatota; class Poseidoniia; order Poseidoniales; family Thalassarchaeaceae; genus MGIIb-Q1. The sequence goes on along the minus strand of JAERSV010000059.1, from coordinate 22,415 downwards.
TCTTTGGCAAAGCAGTAGTTGCAGATTTCTCTTCTTGGGATTCACAATCTTGCGAAGGTCATCCTAACATTTCGGGATATCTTTTGACCGCAGCTCAATCCGATTCGCCAGCTAGGTTCATTGACCTAGAACCTGGTATTTCGGCTCTTGGTTGGAGTCCGATAGAATGGCCAAGTGAGCCGGAGAATCTTCGATGAAATCGCAGCTATTTTGGTGAGATTATGAAAGGCCCATTGACACTCGGAATTGATGTAGGTACAAGTGCTACAAAAGTGCTACTGCTAGACAATTCAAATGAATGGGTAATGGATTCTTGGCCAACTTCTGGGAGTCTTTGGGATAATCTTCTGCATTGGCTTGACGGGCGCGGTAAATCCATCGTCAGAGTTGGTATTACAGGACACGGCCCATCTGCGATTGTAATTCGGGATGGAGAGGTTATCGGTTCCAAAATTTCATGGTTTGATGAGACCCAAGAGGGTTGTGAGCGTGAAATTGAAAATGACCACATTCTGACAAAAAATAGAGCGTGGGTTCCATCTCGTTTAGCCCAATGGGAAAAAGAAAATGGTCCAATAGGTGATGGTGTTCCTGTGCAACTCAAAGACCTCCTGAACTGGCAATTAACCGGGGTGATTGGTCGTGATACTCGCTCAATGCGTGGGTATTTCGGGGAGGGCAATTTTTTCCACCCTGATGAGGTAATTGGGTTAGTCAATAACGCCGGCTCAGAAATTTCTGGAATCTGTATTGGTGCTGAGGTGATTTGTGGTTGTGATGATTTAACTGCCGGCGTGATAGGCTTAAATCCCAACCAAGGAGATTTGTTTAATCTCGCAAATACTAGTGAACATATTGGATTAGTCGGAAGCCAGCCGATGGCAGGGTTCAGTTGGTTACCGCCAATCGGAAAATTACCAGCGCTTTGCTATTTATCAACATCAACAGGGGGGGGAACTCTTGCAAAAAAAATCAATGTTCAACCGAGTGAAGAAGCGGTAAAAAAGTTCATTTCCCAATTGGAAAATGAAAAAAACAGCGGAAATAGTAATGATGTCAATGGTCCAGCATGGGAGGCGATTAGAGAACTAAATCAGCCAATAGATGAGGTTCGAACAATGTTCCCAAACAATCAGATGTTGATAGGTGGTGGTCTGGCATTAATCCCACAAATTGTTGAAACAAGAGGGGCAATACTTCGGGCTGGACAAGAGGTCAGTGTTTTGGGTGTGGCTAAACTAGCCCAACGTCCTTTGGCGGTGATTTTTGGTGCAGGAAAAGTGGGGAGAGGTTTCCTCGGTCAACTATTGTTGCGCGCTGGTTGGCGAATTCACTTTGTAGATTCTAATTTAGACTTGGTAAATGCACTTGAGGATGGAACCTACGCAATTAGTAATTTAGCAACTGGTGAAATTGAAGTTATTTCTGACTATACTGTTTCTGCTGATGAGTGGCGTCTGCATGACGCATCTCTCATTATGACATCATTAGGTGCTAATGGATTAGCAAATTGGGCGCAATCTATTTCTGATTTAGACCGCGATATTGACATCATTTTGGCGGAAAACCACCCTGCACCTGCTAAACTTGTGAGAGAGCATATCAGCAGTACAAAGGTTGGAGTTGCTCAAGCACAGGTTCTTCGTTCCTGTATTGAGCCAACGGAAGAGCAGATTGCAAATTATGGTCCTTTAACAGTACAAGTTCAAGATCATTGGACATTACCCCTTGATGCTGATGCACTGACACGGGCCGAATTAGTCTCAAGTGTTTCTGGATTTGAAGCCAAACCGAATTTTGCTGTGGAATTAACAAGAAAATTGTATACCTATAATGCAATCAATGCAGCAGTGTGTTATCTCGGAGCAGAAAGAGGATATGTTTGGCTGAGTGATGCCGCAAATGATTCAGAAATCGCCGATTTAGCAAGCCAAGTTGGAGTTGAATCATCGGCTGCTTTGATTGCAGAATTTGGATTTGATGAGGGTGAACAGAGGGATTGGTCAAATCGTGCTTTAGCCAAATATCAGGATGTAACCATTCGTGACCCGATTGAAAGAAATGCTCGCGACCCGATTCGAAAATTGGGTTTGCATGACCGAATTTTAGGACCACTGCATTTGTGTCTCAAACATGGATTACCACACGATGCCTTAGTTCAAACAATGAAGAGCGCTCTTACATACAGAGATTCAAGCGATTTGGCGGCGATACAATTGAGCACATTTGTAGATGAATTTGGTACTTGGGGAGCGCTACAAACCATCGCGCATGGAGTCAATGAATCCCTTGCCAATTACCTTGGTTAGTGATTTTTACGGATTTACTCAATAGAATTGATAGGCAGACCGGTTAAACGAGCGACATGGCGAGGAAGAGACGGGTGAAGAAGAACGGGCCGGCCGGCCCTCCAAGTGGACCACCCTCAGGTCCACCGAGCCGCAAATCAGGTCCTCCTCAAAGAGGCCCTCCAAGTGGTTCTTCTCGAGGTCCTCCAGGCTCGTCGCGGGGCCCTCCAAGTTCAGGTCCGAGTGGTCCTCTAAGTTCAGGTCCACCGATGAGTGGTGGACCACCTTCAATGCCGCCAGTGGGTCCTCCAGGTTCAGGTCCGAGTGGTCCTTCAAGTTCGGGGCCCCCAATGAGTGGTGGACCACCATCAATGCCGCCAGTGGATCCTCCAACAAGCACAGTTCCAATTGAGCCAGAAGAAGAAGATTTCAACGCTGAAGAAGAAAGTCAAGAGGAACCGTCTCAATTTGCAGATGAATCCGATGAATCAGTGGATGAGGATGAATTGGATTCAGATGCTGACGATAGCGACGAAGATAGGGCAGAGGATAGCGCAGAATCCATTGAAATGGATGATGCATTAGCAATGGTGAGTTCAACAAGCCCATCGGATTCACCTTCGTTGCCGCCGATGGGCCCGCCAAGTGGGCCACCATCAGGCCCACCATCAGGCCCCCCTTCCTCTCCGGCTGGTCCAGACGGTCCTCCTCAAGCCCTCGACATGGCTGCTGCTTTCGGGGCTATTGGGATGACTCCTGTAGATGAAGATAACACCTCAACAGAAGATGAAACTCCTGCTGATGACGCGGAACCCGAAGAATCATCCGAACCTGAGGAAGAACCTGAACCCGAGGAAGAACCCTCCTCAGAACCGGAATCATCCGGACCTACGGTTGAACACAAAGAAGCAGACCCACGTGACGAAGTTGAGGTTGAAGTTGTCGAAATCGGTGAACTCTCTCCACTCCGTAAACCCTTGCGGAACGCGGCCCCACCTCTTGCAGAACCTGTGTTAGAAACTCCCGTTTTGGAAGCGGCGAGTGAGATGGGTGACTCAAAGTTAGTTGGTCACATCGTACCCCACACACATTGGGATAGGGCTTGGTATCTTCCTTTCCAGCAGTTCAGATACAAATTGGTTGAATTAGTTGATGACCTTCTTGATTTAATGGAGACGAATCCAGAATCATTCCCCACTTTTGAGTTGGATGGTCAAACAGTAGTCATTGAAGATTATTTGGAAGTCCGGCCTGAAAATCGTGAAAGGCTGACTTCACTTGTTGAATCGGGCCGATTATCAATCGGCCCTTGGTATGTTTTACCTGACGAATACATTGTTGGTGGTGAAGGACTTGTTCGCAATCTGATCGCTGGTAAGCGCGTAGCATTGGCTCATGGTGGATGCTCAGATGTTGGTTATGTTCCCGACCCATTTGGACATGTAGGGCAATTACCTGCAATCCTTCAAGGATGCGGGCTTGACACTTTCATTTTCACTCGGGGTGCTGGGCCTTGGGTCGCAGAAGAAGCCAAAGGGATCTTCTATTGGCAAGCTGCTGATGGTGAAACCGAAGTCTTGGCAATCAAGCAGATTCCAGACTATCCAAATTTGATGGCATGGGGCTTTGAAGATAGGCCGCTTGACCCTAAAAACTCACCTAATATCAACATAGATACAGCAATGGCAAAAATGGAAAGATTGCTTGATATGGCTAAAAAAACCTACAACTGGCGACCAGAAGACTTGTTGTTTGGACAAGGTAGTGACCATACAGCACCCCAAACAACCTTGCCGAAATTAATCACTGCTGCTAACGACCATTTCGGCAAAAAAATTCAATTCAAACATTCATCTTTTTCCCAATTTACAAGTGACTTGAAAGCATGGATAGGACGCAAGAAAATTCATCGATATCAAGGCGAGTTACACGATGGTTGGGACCGTAACATCCTATCAGGTGTGTTTAGTGCAAGGCTCTACTTGAAGCGTCTTAATGACCAAACTATGCGCGCCTTAACTGACAGGGTTGAACCACTTAGCGCGGCCTCACGGGCGTACGGTGGGAGAAATAGACAAGAGCGTCTTAACCTAGCATGGCGAGAGGTTTTGAGGGCTCATCCACATGACGATGTGTGTGGTTGTTCAGTTGACGCCGTGCATGATGATAATGAAGTGATGTTCAAACACGCATCTGAGATTTCAACGATGTTAGTAGATGATGCGACAGACGAGTTGAGTGCCGCTTTCAATTTGCACCATGTTGACCGTGATGCGGTGCCAATTTTATTACACAATCCGCTACCTGTGGCTTGGTCAGGAACACTTCCTGTTGATTTGGCATTGCCGGCATATCGTTGTTATTTGCAAGCCGGTACACCGCTAAAAGTTGAGTTATCAAAACCAGCAGATGGTTGCATCATACAGACAATGGCGGCTCTAACAGAGCCACAATTTGGATTACACGTTCACGCTGACAGAGCAATCAATGTTGAACTGCCGCGAATACAAGGTGCGGTGCTAGTGCACAATCTTCCACCAGGAATTCATGTTGCCCATATTTTACCCGGTCATGGACCGCAAAACTTGCCGGCAAAGCCAGTCAAGACAGGTGGTAGGCAAGGACGCACCGATTGGATGGAAAACGGCCTTGTTCGAGTTCAATTTGGTAAGGATGGTCGTTTTGATGTAATTGATTCAGGAAGCAAGCGAACTTACACAGGCTTGGGAAGATTAGAGAATTCAGAAGATGCTGGGGATTCCTACGATTGGTCTGCTGGAGGACATCCTGTGGAAGTAGGAACAGGTCGCGGATCGAAGATGGAAAAGAGAGTGGAAGCAGTTGATACAAGAATTTGTGACTTGGATGATGCGGACAAACGCTCAACTTCAGTCACTTTAATGATGGAAAATGAATGGTTGACAACAGTACTTGTGCAAGTTCATTGGTCGCTACCATCTTCGTTCAATGATTCAACTCAAAAGCGCTCAGATGAAGAGGACTGGGTAACAGTAGAGCATTACATTACTTTACGCTCAGGTTCAAGATTAGTTGAGATTGAAACGATGATCAACAATACTTGTGAGGACCACCGATTAAGGGTCTGTTTACCAACTGGGTTGAACCCCAAAAAGGTGTGGAGCGGAGGGGTTTACGACGTTCTCTCAAGGTTGACCAGTATCCCTCACGAGAGTGATTGGGAACAACCATCTGTACCTACTCAGCATTTCAGTCAGTTCGTGGCAATGCAAGACCGAGTTGGTGGCTTGGCGGCAATTGTGCCCGGTTCAAACGAATATGAAGTTGCCAAAACAAAAGGAAAAGACGGACTTGATTTACGAATTACCATGCTACGCGCTACAGGTTGGTTGAGCCGAGATGGATTTGCTAGTCGGCGAAACCGCGCTGGTCCTTGTTATCCAGCACCAGGGGCTCAGTGCCAAGGTCAATTTTGGATGCGCTGGGGAATTCTGCCTTACGAAGGAATGTGGGCACAGGCTGGTGTGCATGAATCGGCTGAGAAATTTGCCGCTCAGGCAACCCTGTTACCAGCACATGGGAAGCCGCAACTAAACGGATTCTTTGATGACCCGCTTTCTAAGGGAATTCGTGGTCGCTCGGCCGCTCCGGTACGATTTGTTGGCGAAGGGCCGCGACCTTTGTTGTCAGCTTGTAAGCCAGCCGAAGATGGTGATGGTACAGTAATTAGGATTTACAATCCAACCAAACATGATTGGACTGGTAGAATTGAGACTGACTTGCCGCTGTTTGAATGTAATGAATGCGACATGATGGAAAACTCTGGCAAGGCTGTAGACATCACTGACCAAGGCTGGGAAGTTACCATTGGTTCAAAGAAAATTGTAACTTTCCGCTTCAAGTGAGGTTGCAACATGGTGGCAAAGGATGAGTTATGGCGATATTTTTCACCTGATTACGTAACTGCCCGTCAGCGTTTCCTTGACGCTGCTGAGAAGGCAGGAGCAAAAATCACATCCCTGCCAATTTCAGTACGCGGCCCTTCTGATGAAAACCTTACAATAGATATCGCTTATATTGGAGGAGATAAACCAACGCGAATGCTGATACACACAAGTGGGGTTCATGGGGTTGAAGGGTTTCCTGGAAGTGCCAATCAGATTAGAATGTTAGAGCGTTTGTCAGCAGGTGAATTACAATTCCCTGATGATACGGGTTTGGTAATAGCACATACAATCAATCCTTACGGATTTGCTTGGTTAAGAAGAGTAAACGAGGATAATGCTGACTTGAATCGAAATTTCCTACCACCCGGCGAGGCTTATGTCGGCGAGCCTCAAAGGTATCATGAATTGGATGACTTCCTAAATCCACGTTCTTACAAATCAACATTTGATATGTTCACACTGAGAGCAGCCTTGGTGATGCTAAAGATGGGATTCAATGTTGCAAAACAAACCATTGCCGAGGGTCAGTTCGAAAGGCCTAAGTCGATGAATTACGGCGGTCACCAAATGTATGAGGGGCCGAAACTTTGGTTAGAATATTTGTCAGGTGTGCTACCGAGTGTTAAGCGGGCAGTCTGGATTGATTTTCACACCGGATTGGGGCCATTTGGCGTGGATTCCTTGCTTGTATCAAATGAAATAGGTGAGGAGTCTTTCACATCTCTTAGGGCACGTTATGGCCCAAGGATTCAGCCTTTAGACCCAGACGCTGGTGTTGCTTACCGCATACGCGGAGGTATGCTCGAAGGAATTTCAGCACGATTTACAGATATTGATTGGACATTGATTACCCAAGAGTTTGGAACTTACAAACCAGTCAAGGTGATCAAGACATTACGCGCTGAGAATAGAATGACCCAATGGTCAAATTTTGGGAAGCGCGAGAAACTGCACTCAACAGAGCGCCTAAGATTGGTGGAGGTGTTTAGCCCTAATTCTGACAAATGGAAAGCCATGATTATGGCTAGAGGTCAAGCGCTGATTGATGATGCTCTTGCTGACCTTTGAAGTAGATTTGTTTCAAAGGTTGTAAACTCAGTTAATTCTTATATAAACCGTATTCACCAATTTACCAATTTATCTATAAGTCAAATCTCTATGGCAAGTTCATGTTTAAATTAGTCAAACTAGGTCTGATGATTCTTTTACTGGTAGTCTTGATAATTTCAACATCATCAATTACTGTAGAAGCTGAACAATCATCGAACGTGATTCTGACCGATTGTGACGGCCATCCCCGATTGATGATTAGTTATGAAGTTGATACGAATGGCGTGTATTTTTCAGTATCACAGTGTCAATCTCAGATAGTTGATTATCAAGCACTAATTCTGATATCTACCGATTCGGGGGGTGTAATTTCCAATCTTGATATTAATCAACCAATTCATTTCAGTGATTCAAATCTGAATCTAAGGGTTTGCCCTGGTTTTGCTCTGAAAGAACATGCCGAGTTATACTGTTCAACCCCATTTGGTGTGAATACAGTTCACTCTCCGGGTAATACTGGAACATGTATTGGCTCAGACCCAGCTCGTATTCAAGTGACGAATAGTTTGTCTACTTCTTCATACATTTCACCGGCTTGGGGTACATATTGTTTCGCTCCCATCTATGATGGGTTTGATATCTCAACCCCATGGTTTGTTGACTGGAGGCATGATTGGATTGACACAACCTGTTACTCTCCATTTGGTGGGACGGGGTGTTGGGAGGAGTGGAACACAGATTTCGAAGTGTTGGGTTATGGATATGGCAGTTCTGGATTGAGTTCATTAAAATATTTTTCAGACAAAAATAATGATGGGATTGGAGACGATACAGGGTCCACACCCTACTCTGTAGAATGGGATTCTAATCCAGTTTCTCTTTCTCCTTATGGTGAAGTCGGTAGATGGCAGAAAGCCACCATGACCTCCGATTATTATGATGGGGTCAATTGGTACTCGGATTTTTATCAATTCGTGTTCATGGACCGAGCTCCTTTGAATGACATGGGAATTCTCCCCAATTCAGCCCCGTTAACATATATGGGCACACAGAGTTTGGACACAGTCCAGATATTGGATTCGACTGATTTTTTATGTACGTCATTAAATTCAATATTTGTTGCTGATTCTTTTGATTATTCCATTCTGAGAGGCAAAGAACCGAGTACAGTATCATTTTCAAACTACAACGGCGAAATACAGTTGTATGTTCAAACAGTAAGTTCAAGCCTCTGTGCTGTACAGTTCAAATACATCGATATAGATGTGAGTTGGGATATTTCTATATTTGATGGTTCAGGTTTCACTCAGATTTATACGAACACAAACACCCACACCTGTAGATATCTTTCTACACCTTGCCTAGTCACTGAACCCATGATTATATTGGGTGGTGGGCCACATCCAAACACAGGGCAGGGCAGTTCAATGATACCTTTTTCATCTGGTGGCGTACCAGTCTATGAGGTTATGTTGACAGTTGATATATATCTGAAACAGCAGTATCCGGTAACCGGTTCTGTTGTGACTTTGGATCAGCAACAATCTTCAATTTCAGCTGAGGTTATGGTCTTATGAAAAAAGTTTGGATAATAATTGGAGTTCTAGGAGTAGCATCAATTGGTGGCTATTTCATTTACTCTGCCATAATGCCTCCGGATTACGAAGTTTATACCGGTTTAGACCATGAAGATGGTATCCTTAGAGAGGGTATATTCCAACGGTGTTTCGAATGGGATGAAGTGAGACCAGAAAAGGTAGATGTATTCACTTGGGGCTTCACAAGGGAATCATATTCACTTGTTTCCTATTCTAATTCGTATCTCATTAATAACAACCTTTCAGCATCGGAGATGAGTGGAAAAGGGGCGAGTAGTTCTGTTTTAGGTTCTAACTCTTTTCAAGAGCAAGTAATTTCAAACGGTAAGATTCAATATTATAAAGAGAGAACCAATAACTTGGGCGACCCCTTTGAGAATTATCAATACTCACCATGGCTTCTGCCATCGTATGGTGATTATTGTATTGAAGTCATGACTTCAGGTGGCATAACAGTTGAACCTAAAAATTTGACAACAGGTTGGGTGAAAGTAGCAAAGTTGAATATGGAATTGTTTGATTTCACATCAAATGATGGCAAAGGAAATTATTCTTGGACTCGTCACACAACTTCATGTATCGCTAATGATGGATATTTCAATTTTCCTTCATCAACTGAACAGGTGGGTTTTTACTTTGAATATCAGCATAGGGATAGTTCTCACTATTCAGTGGACAATGATAAGGGTACCATAGGTGAATTTCAAGCAAGTATGGGTGAAATATTGATCAGTGATAATCTTAATCACTCAGTCAAATATCAATATTCAAATGAAAATTTATCCTTTAAACTCCATAATTACCACGGTTCTCTCCCTCCCTTTCTACTCTGGTGAAAGGTTAATGAGACGGCAGAATCAATGAATGCTCATAGTACAGAGATGAGTGGAGAGCATTCAGTAAACTCAGAGAAAAGTTGGTTGGATGAAAAATATTTTATTACCTTGGTTTCAGGTGTGACGCTGATGGTTCCGTTGGCAATATTTGGATACCAACCCTCTAGATTATGGTCGCTCAGCAGATTGAGTAAGTACCCAATCATAGGCGCCTTCACCAGAATGGGGACTAAAAGGGGTGATTCAAGGAGGAAAGAAATTGTCAATTTGGTATCCGGTAATCCTGGAGTATATTTGAGCCAAATCATCAAGATGTTAGGCATGGGAGTAGGACAGACCACCCATCACCTAAATCGATTGGAGTCGGATGGTATAATCAGATCTGAGAAATTTGGAAAAAGGAAGTGTTACTTCATGTTGAAGGTCTCAGGTAATGATCAAGAAAGCCGGAACTTCGAGGAGATTCATCATCAGTTGCAGCCGAGTGATTTACAGGTGATAAACTACTTCAAAAATTCAGATACATTCTGTGGAAATCAAGAGGATATTGCGAATAGTTTGGGTTTAAGTCAACCAACAATAAGTAGATCGTTCTCACGATTGTTAGAGCTGGGTTTAATTTCATCAACACCCGTGTCAGAGGAGATTTCCTCAATAGAATTGACATTAAAAGGAAGGACAATCATTAATTCCTCCCTTTTTGATATATTGGCAAATCAAGAGACCGGTTCTGAGACAGCCAGCACTCAATAATTAGTGGCAGCATTTGGACTATTTCGAGGGTCGGGTTGATGGGATACGGCGTTACCGGGTGGACATGGCGCGCAAGGTAGTGGCTCGGGCCCCAGTGCGATTGGACTTTGCAGGGGGGTGGACAGATGTTTCTCCGTACACACACGATGTGGGCGGTGAGGTGGTCAATTTGGCCATCAATAAATACGCTACTGCCACGCTAGAAGTTGACGATGAGGGGATACTCTCAGTCTCTTACACTTGTGAGGTACCGGTGGGCTCGGGCTTGGGGACGACGGGTGCAATCAATGTTGCACTGATGGCTGCAATCAATGCGATGGAAACCGATGATGCAGGGCGCAAAGTGTTAGCAGAACAGGCATTCCAATTTGAGTCAATATTAGGAAATAAAGGTGGCCGCCAAGACCAATGGGCGGCTTCACACGGCGGCTGGAATCATCTGATGTTCATGCAGGATGATGTTGAGGAAATGCCGCTTGTTCCATTAGCATCAGCAACAAAATGGTTACAGAGACAATTGATTGTCGTCAACTCAAATATTGCTCATGTTTCGGGCGATTTACACAAGAATATCTGGGAGAGATATGGGAAAGGTGACGAGGAAGTCAAAGAGGGTTTGATGGCGATTCGTTTGGCGGCACGTGGCATGGCGAGGGGTGTTCAACAGGATAGGCGTGATGAGGTAATTCAGGCGCTTCACGAGGTCTGTCGAGGGGTTGACCTGCTTGACAAAGAACTACACGAACCGTTCCGGGGTGTGGTTGACCCGCTACTTGCTAGCAAGGATGTCTTGGCTTGGAAAGCGCTGGGTGCTGGTGGCGGCGGTTGTGCTATGCTGTTGTGCAATCTTGGCCGCAGAGAAGCGGTTGAAGCGGCTTGTGAGGCGGCTGGCTGGAGTCTTGTTGAATGGGCGCCAGATGTTCAAGGATTGCAAGTCAAAATTGAGTAAATATTGAATTTTTCATTTGAGAAAATCCAATTTTGTGAGGATTTAGGTCAGTCTTTATCGAAAAATTATTGCCAACTGAGGCCATCAATTTTGGTTGAAAGCGTCGAGATAGTTGGTCCCAAAGCAGTCACAATTTCGCTCATCCACTCGGCAACTTCTTTTGGATTTCCGAGTGGATTTTCAATTCCTATTTCACCAGTTTGGCGGGCCACCAACAGCGGCCATCTATCCATTGAAGGTGGCCATAACTGCACATCTCCAGGTAATTTGATTTGATGTGGCTTTGCTTCATGCGACCAAATTGGGTCACTTGCTAATTGTGTCAAGGCGCCACGTTGGGAGTTGCAAAGAGCAACGGTTCTCAAGGCATCTAATTTGTTTGGCTCATCCTCGTCAGGGCGGTCAAGTTCTCCGGGCGGGGCCCTTTCAAAGAGCAGGAATCCGTGTTTATTGTCAGGTGTATCAGGGTGCCAACCAAGTCCAGCAAAAATTGTGAATAGGCTCTGCCAAGATTCAGGGGCGCGAATATACCAACCCGTTCTGTCTTGCTTATTGTCGACTTCTAAGTGCCAAGTCCAATCTTTCAAGTGAGGTGAGAGTGAGTTACGAATTTGCCCTAGTAATACTCTTTCTTGCAGAACTGACTCGCCATCGCCGACAGTTGGTGGGCCAATTTTAACGGCCAAGAATGCGCTCAAATTCAGTCCGATGTCTTTGGGACAAATTGACCAGCGGTGTTCTCCCAACCTTTCTGGGCCCTCATTCATTTTTGTTGGCTCAGTAGTCCAGCGGTGAATGCTTGTTTCGCCATCATTTCCGGTTCCCAAGCGGAAGCTAATCCTGTCATCTGAAAGTGACACTGCACCCTTGTGGGTGGTGAATTTTAGTTCTCCTTGTGGGGTGGTTGCGTGGCTTCCCGGGTAGGGGTGGTCGTCAAAGTCAAGTTCTTGCCAAAGGCGGCGGAAAAGTGCCTCTTGCATGGGTGGCGGAGGGGTTGCTCACTGATAGCGATGCGCCTAATCGAGGCATCTTAACGGAGGTAGGGGTGTGCGCGCAAGGTTGGCCAAAATAACCTGCTTTGCTATGGGTCTTGAGAGGGGGGTTGAGCCCTGATTTGCAGCATCTATCAAGTCATTCCAGATTGATTCAGTGAGGTTTGCGAAGTTGGCAGCGAAGCGGTATGAATCGAGGATAAATTCCGCTTTTGTGTGGGTTGTGAAGATGCCGCCATCGAACAGCGCTTCTGCGCGGGTGAGTTGTGTGCGGGCGACTATTGATGCGAATTCACGGTCTGCACGGAGCTTGTCTGAAAGGCCTGCCTGAGCGACCTTGTTGGTTATGTGGGCGCAGGCTCCGGGCACGAAAGTATCATCCCGAAACCAGTTTTCTGATGGCATCCAGATTTGCTTTGTCAAATCTTGGTAGGTTGGTAGATATCTCAAATGTAGGAGAAGGTCACTGCTCATTTTGATAAGCATTGCAACCGAGAAGCGACCATCATCATCATTAAATCCAGTTTGTATTAGAAACTCATCCAAGATTTGGTCTGGGTCCGTATTTGGGTCGTCAGTCAGAGCAATCACTGCGTGGGTGTTCATCTCTGACCAGAAGTCGTCGGTGGCGTGGTCGGCTGACCAACCACCGCCTCGTGGAATGATGTAAGAGCCGGCCCAGTTTGATGGTGTTGAGTTGGCAAGGCCGGCGGTTTTTGGTGAATCAATTTCGGGGAATCCTTGAGCCAGTGAGTGTCCGAGCCAGTTTGGAATTAGGCCTAGAAATTCGTATTCGCGTTCACATTGAAATTCGATCAAGCGCGGTGGGCCTTCAAGTTCGATGGAATTATTCCATGGCTGGTAGCGCCAGTAGTCTGTTGCTGTATGCTTAACTGATACTACTAATCTTGGGTTTTCATTCCAAACGGCTAAAGCGGCAGATTGTTGTTCTAAATCTGCATGAAATCCGTCATCGCCTAAATCCCACATTCTGATGATGCAATACATTCCTAATAGGTCACAAACTGCTGACTCTAGTTCAGAGATAATCCGTTGCAATGCCCCGATTTTACCGAGTCTTTCACAGACTTCACACTCGCAAGAGAATGGATTAGAACGGCTCGCCCACGCATCAGTTGCGAAGGCTTCGCCAAAGCGAAAAATGATTCCTTTTAGGTCTGGGTAACGAGAGAAAAGAGAGTGTAGATCACGGTTCATTCCTCCCCAATTTTCATCATCATGTGGGCAGGCTACACCAGTGTTGACATCTTTTTTTGTTAAGGTAAACAGGTCTTCCATTACCCAAGCATCAAGGCGCGCTTCCAATGTCGCTTTGATGCGCTCATCTAGTTCTGAAAGTCGTTGTGAGACGTCAGATGTTGGGGCGTTTTCCATGACTAGTGAGAGGCAACCAAAGAGTTGGTCAGCCACTACTAAATCAGTAAAACCACGGCTAGCCAAAAATTCTGGATTTCGCCAACGCGTCTCAATTTCACCATGCTCAGGAATATCGTGCACATACGCTAACTTCATGCGCTTGTGTTCAAGGGTAAAGGGCTTAGCAAACGCTGTGAAATCTTCACCTTCCGTTTGGCCACTCACAAGCCCACCTCAATATCATCACAAAAACTCCAGCCGATTTCAGAGAATGCGGCGGCTGCAATCTCGGCGAAATCAGCATCGGGAATTATACCGAAAATTGAGCCGCCTGAACCACACTGCTTGGCACATGAGCCAAGTGAACGAGCCAATTTGACTGCAGTAAGAGTTTCGCCAAGAGCCTCTTCACCAAACAATTCTTGGCGCAAATCAAAATTAGTGTCAATAAGTGAAGCGAGTTGTGCCAAATTTTCTGACTCAATTGCTTTTCTCCCTTGGTTAGCACAATCTCGGAGGTGCCCGATTATCTCAATCATTTGTGAGTCTTTTTCTTGCCAGCGTTTGGCGATATTTGCATGTGTTTTTCCAGAGTCTTCTCCACTTTGCGCGTGAGCAACCCAAAGGCTAGGTAAAATTCCAGTGTCGAGTTCGGTGTAATCTCCATAACCCCGATTTATCATCAATTTTTCATCAAAATCCATGTGTAACATGCATCCATAAGACTGTGGTAACCGGTCTTGTAACCCTGCAACCATGCCGAGTTCTTCGGTCTCAATTTTCAAAACAAGTTCTGCCAATTCGCGGGCCGAAATTGAGTCCAATTCCAAGTCATGATAAGCCATTAAACTTAGCATAAATGCAGTTTCAATTGCCGACGAGCCAGAAAGTCCAACTTGGCGTGGGATAGTAGTTGAAACCTCAGCGCGGAGTGAGCGAGGAGATCTTCCAAAGCGATTCTCAAAAACCGTGAGAGTGGCTTGCATGATTCGCCTCAAGCCTGGGTCTTCGGGAAGGGCGGGTGCGGAGCCATCCAAATCCGGTGGCGAGAGAGTAACCGTGGCTTGCCAATTCCAAATTGGTAGTGAAATGCAGGCACCAAAATATCCGTCAGATGGATTTCCCAGCAAGCCGATGCGGGCTGGCACAGTTGCAGATATCTTCTTGCTCACAACTTTGGGTAGGGGTTCAATCAAATGAAATCATGCCCGCATATTCCTACTGATTTTCAAATTCATAAAATTGCACAACTTTCTAATTTTTCTCAGCCTACTTTTCGAAAAAGGCCACATAGCAAGTTCACATCAAGTGTTCGGATTACCCGAAGGGCCATTAGTCAGAGCAAGATTTTTTGCGATTTCATCAAAATGAGATTAATGTTTCATTGATTTGGCGGCAGGGGCTTGTCCCCTGCTTCAAATCTTCCACTGAAAGAATGTCGGCGGCCTAGAGGACGCCGATTACTTTGAGCAGAAAATCACCGCGTTAGTTGTTATTAGAATTCAAGCGGCATGGGGGACTTGATGGGGGGCGACAGCCCCCGTCAGGCGACAGCCCCCGTCAGTTGGGACATCCCATTTCCCATTCATATACTAACGGGGAGTTAATTGGTTGTATGCGGTGTGCAAGTATCCGAATAAAGAGCATTGGAGTAATGTTCTGTCTTTTGCTAACCCCATTTGTTGCTTTTTCAGGAGCGGCGAACAATGGGGGCAGTTCTCAACAAGGCAGTTTGAATGAAAATTGGTTGGCTAACTATACAATAGAACAGGTTGACTATCAGGTTAATGTTGACCTTTATGGTTCGGATTTAGAAATCCGGTTGAGTTCAACAAAAATGTATGAGCCATCAGCTCGTCAAGCCTTTGACCTAAACAACGACGGAGTTGTTGATTGGTCTGATGTGAATTCAGTAAATGATATGATGAACCAAAATATGGAATTCAATTCTTCTGACTTACCAGAAGTGAAATTAGATGGTATTCCCGTCACAAGAATGATTGGAAGTTGGTGTCATTTTGATGACCTTGTTCAATACAATAATTGGGATACAACTGTCAATATGTCAGAAATGCAGCCTCGGCAACACTGTGAATTTATGTTGTTGGTAGAAGAATTCAATTCTTCAACATCAACACTCACAATCAATTCCACAGGCGACGAACTCAATGTCACCGGCAATGTATATGCAAATTCATGGCACGGTCTCAACCTCTACAATGTGATGAATACACAATTAGATGGTACAGTCATCAACTTCAACGCATCCGACGACGGCCAAAATTACTGGATGCAAATTGTCGGCGGATTACAAGGTGAATTCTCTCTTTCTTTCGACATCGATTATGAAGAATATGATGTCTGCTACGATATGGATGGCTACTCATGGGATGAGGCCTTAGAATTGGCACAAAATCAGTCAACTGCTGCAGTTCAAGCAACAATAGTGATGATTAATGATGCTGAAGAACTTGAACTCGTCTCAGAACTTTTGGGGCACAATGGTACTTGGGTGGGCGCGAGTCAAAACCTAGACACAACAACTGGGGTAATGGAACCAAACGGAGGTTGGACAAACCTAGACGGTACTGTCCTAAATTCCTCACTCTGGGCATATGGTGAACCAAATGACTGGGGATCTAACTCACCAAATGGAGGGGAAGACCTTGTCGAACTATGGCCATGGAGTGGTTTGAACGACATTGATGAGCATGCGCGATTACCTGTGCTGATTGAGTATTATTTGGCTGATGGTACTAGTGAATATCAGCTGTTTGGAGGCCAATTTGAAGTCTCTTGTGAAGACCAGGAAGATTGGTGGGATTGGCAAAACATTGACTGGATTGACTATTCACTTTGGATGGATATGGTCGGTGATGAAATTGAGGTTGTGATTTCAGCTTCGGAATCTATTGAAGTCTCTCAATTATTGCAGTGGGGTGATTCTGACGGTGATGGCATTCTCTCAACTACTGAAATTGCAGTTCTCGAGCAGATGGCTACCAATGAAATGAATTTGACTGATCTGCCCGATATGGTAATTGAGGGTGAAGTTTACGATTCTCTTGATTCATATTCCTGTGACATCGTATTCCATCAAACAACCAACGCAGATGGCACTGTTGTTGAAGGAGAATCCGAATGGGCTTCTCTCGAATGCAAGTGGATTTATTTGCAGCAAATCGCATATGATGCTGCTTTGACTTTAACCGTTGAAGTCGAAGAATATGATGTTGAAGATGAGGCTGGATGGCTGTCAATTGGACTTGGCTGGAATGCGGTTTCAGATGGTTATGAAATCACTGATGCATACGATATTAATGAGGAACTCTCAGAGATTTACTTAGATCAATACTACCATGATTATTGGGGTGGAGAGCACCATGGTATGTTTGGCACAATTGTGATTGAACTTGAGCAGACCGGCAACTCTTCTGACTATGATGAAGATGACCATGAACATGCTGATTACGGGGCCTGGGTGAATGTCTTAGATAGCGAAGTTGAAGTCGAGTTGATGGTTATCAAATACCTCGATGCTGTTCAATTTGCTTCACTAGATAGTGATAGTGACGGAGAAATTACAGATGCTGAAATCGATTTAGCAGAACAATATGCAAGCAGTCAATTGGATACAAACGATATGCCACCAATCTATGTCAACGACGTGTTGTTGACGAATTTGGAGGATGCAGATTGTGAAATATATCTCTTAGATGAAGAGATGGATGCTCTTAATTTTATGCAAGTTGCTGAACTCGAATGTTGGTTCTATTATGTTGATGAGTTTGAATTTACTGACATGGTTGAAGTCGTAATTGAAGTTGAAGATTATGATGAAAACAATAGCAACGACGGTATGATTTTTGCTGAACTTGGCGAAGATGCAGCAGATAATGGCTGGCAACTTGTTGACGTTTACGACATACATGCAGATCAATCTGGAGTCCACTTTGAACAGGTAGATAGTGAACTTTGGGAGGCAGACCACTTTGGCAATCATGGGACCTATGTGCTCACTTTGATGGACATTAACCAAGAAGAGGAAACACCCGAAGAGATGGAGGACTTAGCCCCACAATGCGAGGTGGCTTGGTCACTAGAGACAGAAATGATGGAAATGGAAGGGCAGACTATTGTGATTGAGCCTTCAGTCTCTATGGATTTGATTCTTGGCGTTGGTAATTATGCTCTTTACGTCTATTGTCACGACCCAAATGGTGACATCGTTGATGTGACGGTTTCTATTGATGGAGTTGAGGTTGGTACATTCTCTGCTACTGAAGCTGAGGGTTACGTTGATTTCGAAGTGCCATCTGACCTCAGCGGAAATGTTACGATTGGAATTGAATGGGAATCTACCAGTTATTCTGGTGAAGTCACCATGAATATTGCTGTTGATGGTGAGCAGAATGGAATTTTAGTTGGCAACTTTGTTCCTGGATTTTCAGGTGGCTTAGCACTTCTCTCGATTGTCGGAGCACTTGCGATTGCTGGCCGTAGAGTTGGAAGTCGGCTAGAATAAATTAGACGAAAAAACGCTGCTTCCGCCCGTTCTCCTTTACGGGCGGAAGTTAGCAATTCTGAACACAGTCAGGCCAGGGGTAAAGCAATCAATGGAATAGTTGGCCGAATCATCTGATGTGGGGAGTGATTCCAGCCGCTGGTCGCGGTAGTAGAGTCGTAGATGACCATGTCAACGGATGCAAGGAATTGATTGAAATCAATGGCCGCACTATGCTACAACGCACAATTGACGAATTACGTGCGGCAGAAGTTGATGGAATCGTCATTGTCACTTCACCAAACAAGCCTGCAATCAAAACCAGTCTAGAGGAATCTGGTGAATTGATGCGAGGTGACATCAAATTTGTTGAACAAGCCGAACCAAATGGGTTAGTAGATGCAATTACACAAGCAATTCCAATTTGTGGAGAAAATATGCTCGTAGCAACGCCGGACAATCTCTACATCCGTCATCCTTGTCCGGCTTTCGAACTTTTGCGAGTTCATGGGTCATCTCAGAGATGTGTGATTGGCGTGGTGCCCGTGGTCAGTCCTTGGGGTGAAATGTTGGGTGATACTGGGCGAGTTGATTCCCTTTACAATTCTAAAAGTTCAGAGCACCGTTCCTTGAGCGGTATTCTTGAAAAGAGGAAAACCAAACCCTTTCCACTTACAGTTCCTCCACGCTGGAGATGTACGGGGAGAATGATTGTAACAACCGAATTTTGGTGGCAAACAGGCTTAGATGATGTTGAGAAATTAGGTGCACTCGCTAGTCAGGGTCGGTTGTTGGCCGCTGAGTTAGATGCCGATTATATTGACATCGGGATTCCAACCGGCTTGGCCTATGCTCGGGAGCATTATGGTGAGTGAATAAATCCCAACCGAATTACTCGATATCTTCATCCGAACAATCCTTCGGTGCAGAAACCGGATTACATCTAACACTCAAATCAACCCAGTATTCAATCCCATCAACTTGAGATGGATAATCAGTTGCGATCGTGTGCGCTCCAATTTCGATAGCCGCATCCCTGCGAGTGGTGTCGTTATTATCTGCCTCACCATCAAGAGCATTATCTGCGCGGCTTCTGACAATGTATCCCGCTTCAACCAAGGTTCGGATTTCATCGCCATCACCAACAGGATTTGTGTTAGAGAAAATAGCCGCTTCTGAGGTATTAGCAACCGACATCGTGAACAGTGTAGCGCCCTCTAGGTTTGGAAATTGTGAATGGTACTTATCACGTAAATCCCCACCCCCAAGCAACACAAAAATCGCCTTTCCTCGGGACTCATCAAGAAGAGGCCATCCCGAAGTTGTGACGGCTGTTGACAAGTTTTGATGCTCACCCCTAACATCATCTGGTGTGATAATTTTATCCTCAGGCCAAACTACGTTGATGTGCTCCTCAATTTTTTCAAGTATGCCCTGTGCATCTAGCACCGTTGTTGTGTCAGTTGCTTCCCATGTCCATTCTTTTGGCTCTATCCAGATCATTAGTGGTACATGATTAGACGAAGTATTACTCCATTCTAGTAAAACACCCAGACACAGTTGTAGTGTTTCGCAGGTTGTTCCCCTGTCGTATTGGTTGTGGTAAACCCGTAACTGTTGACCCACACTCCACCAAACGTCAATCTCAAATTGCCGTACGTCAAACTCTTCTGCTTGGATATCAAGAGGCTCATGTGTGTAATCATATGCTCTAGTTGTAGGTCCAAACGGCTTAACATGATACGAATTATGAGTACCTTTCATCTGAACATGGTTTATCCTCAATGGAGTTTTAGTTTCCTCTTCATTATCTGAATCATCAAACCAGTCAAATCCAAGGCAACCAACGAATGACGATAACAACACCAAAAGGGCCAGTGACAGTGCTCTCGCTCTCATCTAATTTAGTGAGGTTGACTTGTAATGATGAAACCTACGCTCATTTCAGTCTAATATGACGATTTCACCAGGTGTTGCAATCATGTATGGGATTTTGTCACCCCTTGCTTCAACTTCATCAACAAATATTTGCGGGTCAACCGTATTACCCGGGTCCATTCCATAATGCATAGGAATTGCCAAACCAACATTGAGGATTTCAGCTAAATTGCAAGCCTCGTCATGTCTTAGGTTATCATTGCCATTAATGCACAACATGGCGACATCGATCGGTGCTTCTCCTGCACCCTCAACACAAAGTAAGCGTGCAGCTCTTTGAATGTTGGAAACCCAGTTTGGATATGGTCGAGAATCACCCATGTGAAAAACGGTGGTGCCATCACAACGGATTAGAAATCCTAGATATGTGTGCGCACCACGGTCATCAACATCTAATTCTTCGTGGGCAGCAGGAATTGAAAAGAAAGTTAGTCCATTGTTCAATTGACCAGAGTCATTTCCATGCATAGAGTGGATTCTGCCCCGCGGAATCCCCATGTCAATAATCATTTTTCTGCTTCGTAGAGGTACTACAAATTTCGCGGCCGGAAATCTGTCTGCTAATTTTGGCAGAGTGGTTGGGCAGATGTGGTCATCATGCCAATGAGTGCAAAAAATGTAGTCAATGTGAGGAAATTCATCAGGAGCTAAGGGAAATTCTCCGAGCAATTTCCCCCACTGGTCCCCAGCCTCCAAATCGCGCCACCATGGGTCGATGAGAACTGTGCATGTTCGGAACTTCACGAGCCATGATGCTTGGGTAAGCCAACAGATTGCAACCTCGCCTCTTTCAACAGTGGTTTCCTCTATTGCTTGGCGTAGTTCTTCTCCTGCCATATCGGGTACTGTTCTGTGCTCGGGTACTACCCATCCCTGTCCCATAAGATGCAGTGGCACACCACTTCATAGATGAGTGATTCCCCGAACAAAGTCGTTGGAGTATTATCATGCGAATCCTCTTGCTTATTCACTTTTCATCAAATTGGGTAAAGCCTCAAGACAAATACGCGATGTGTCGCACATGATGGTTAGGCGTAGTCGGTTGGCAACACTGCTTGTAGTGCTGTTTGCATTGTCAGCAATTTCAGCCGCATCACTTGGGGCCCCTATGGAACAACAGGATAATTTCAACGGGGTTGACGATGAGATTCCAGAGGCATGGCCCGAGGGTTCAACGGCGTATGACAACATGGTGTCGATGGCTAACTTTGGCTACCGTAGAATCGACACCGTCGCCAATGAGAATGCTCGAAATTGGATCGCTGAAGAGTTAGAGGTAATGGGTTACGAAGTAGAACTTCAAAATTTCACAACAGATGAGTGCAATAACTGTCAGAATGTTGTGGTCACAATCAATGGAACATTGGAGGATGATTGGTATGTTGTGGGTGCTCACCACGACGCGATTTGCTATCTTCCTCCAGTCCCTGGAATTGGAGGTGCAACTTATCCCGGTTGTTCAAGTCAAGGCGCATATGATGATGGAACTGGCAGTGGTTCACTCCTTGAATTAGCACGCGCATTCAGCGAATGGAATGGCACTCCTACTCACACGTGGAAGTTAGGATGGTGGGACTACGAAGAGTGGCAAGGTTCAGGCTCTAGCGAGGGTGGTGGCAAAGGAAGCCTACACTTCGTCGAGGAGCAAATTCCTAATGGGACAAACGTAACTTATGTCAATCTCGACATGTTTGCCCTAAACTGGCCGGTGCCGACTTTTTCATCCTTAGGATGTGATGAGGATTATTGGACTCTCTATCAGTTTACTTCTCCAGTTGATGATTGGTCGTATTATGAGGATAGGGGTCTTGAAGTCACAGAAGAAATGCAATCAAATGCAGAGTGGTTCCAAAAGCGACTTAAGGATATTAATGAGAATCTCAGTCATCCAGAGCCTTGGGTAAGTGTAATTGATGACACTAAAGGAAATTCAGACCATTACAATTTCATTATGGCGGGCCACACTGCAACTTGGATCAGAGGTCAGCATCAGTATATTTTCGAAGAAGGAGATACTTGTGAGCAAACTCCTAAACACGCTCAAACAGATACAGTAACGACGATTAACACACTTGCGGGTGGGCGTTCAAATGTTGAGGATGGCCTACAAACCGGGCTTGACATAGTTGCACTTCACGCCTGGTGGGATTGGAATCCTAATGGAACCAACGAAACTGATGACGGCTTGGATGCACAGGGTGCAA
>JAERSV010000058.1 GCA_016845345.1 Methanobacteriota archaeon | reverse complement strand
GCCTCAAAGTGGCATCCCGCTGCTCAGAGACCAGAGGATGTCAAGTTCCGTGAAGATGCAGGACAACCACTCTGCTCATTCCGAATGTGGCTGCTTACTGATACACCCGTCAAGAATCGAATTGATGATGAAGGTGCTCTTGTGTCTGACTCTGCCGGCGCAATCGGTCTAGGTACTTGCTTTGAGACTACTGAGGGGCTACTCGGTTCAGACGGTCGTCCTATTCCAACCTCTAAAGAGTGGGCCCGTCCAGATTTGAACTGGAGTCTAAGCGTCCCAAACGCCCAAGCATAGGCCAGGCTAACCCACGGGCCCCAACAGGCGTGCCACCGACCTACCTTTCATGAACCTGTTTATTCCAACCACTGCCATTCTGTTGGGGTGTCACGCATCAGCAATCCTTGAGATTCCGCCATATCAATCAATTCTTGAGCATTAGGTAACACAATACCTCTTTTATTCAAAGCATTTTGAACAGCGATGATGTTGAGTTTTCCATTTTCGTTAACCAAGTTACTTAGGAGTTTTAGGAGCGCAGAAGCGGAGGCACAATCTTCTTCAAAATCTTGGAAATCATCGGTTTTGATTTTCCGTTTCATTTCATCTCTGAGTTCTTTGGGGACATTAGCAAGAGACACCTTTTGTTTGAGGTCTCCACTATCCTTTGCTCTTCCTACTATTGGGTGTTCTCCACTCTCACCACATCCCGGACAAGCGAATGGTCCGTCATTTCTTAAACTGCCAAAATGTCTCTCACAAGAATTACACCGAATAACCAAAAAAACCCGCTGTTTTTCTGTCATCAGTGGAACCTCATCCTTAGAAAGAAAAGTCACCACTATTCGTTCCTTTCGCGGGTTGGCTAGTCCCTACTCCAGGCGTGAATCCGGCTCCGGCACTCTTTGTTAGACCACCTCTAACTCTTCCAACTGGTCCCGATTGCATTTTCATTGTGTCGGGTAAGATTAGTGCGGCAAGAGCACAGCCGTGGTGGTCTTCAGCTGCATGTACTTCATCAACTGCAATCTCGTGTTTCACCACTTCAAGGTCACGTGATGCTAATTTTCGCTTCAAATTCATTTTGAGCATCAATTCAGTTTCTTCGTATGATTGGTCTGTTGCTAAGGTTGCAACGATTGAACATTCGTCACCTTCAGGTGTTACGCATTGCGCCCAAGCAACACCTGCTGATGCAATGCCTCCATCGAATGCATATGATTCTGCAATATGGCATTCCACAAGTGACCCCATCGCCAAATCTTCTGGAGGTGATGGTTCAAATCCCATCGGCAGCATTGCTCCTTCCATGCGTATTAATCTTGAATCTCCTAAACTCAATTCAACTAAGCATTGGTCAAAAGCGTCCTCTTTTGTATCACCCCAAGGTGCTACTGATGTCATCAACCAACCAGTACAGGAGCCTTCGGCTCGTCTGCGCCCCGTATCAACATTGAAGTCCATGGGGGGCGCAGATGGGTTGGGTTCATCAAGTGGCCGGCGAATCGGTTGCACATGCAGTGGCGCCGGCTCGCACCAGCCTTGCTTGTGGTTATCCTAATGTTGGTAGTTGTTGCATTGAAAACTCAAGATGCAGGTGGCATCTCCCAAGAAGCGTTTGCTGTATTACTGATTTTGTTTATTGGGGTGTTCAGTTTTATTGTATTATCAGCCCCAGAATCCAATGAAAAGCGTGACTCATCAAAGTCTTTCAAAACTGAACAAACTGCCTCAAACAGTTCTCAAATATCAGGATCTGCTCTACCTGACCCATTAGATGAAGGATTTGATTCACCTCTAATGTGAAATCAAACCAAGTTGCTTGAGTCTATGAAACTCAAGGAGTAACCCTGCGAGAGTCGCGTGGGAATGGGATTACTTCTCGTATGTGGTCTGCACCTGCTAACCAAGAGCATACTCTGTCTACACCAAGTCCAAACCCGCCGTGTGGAACACCTCCAAATCGTCGCACATCAATGTAAAATTCGTATGCATCGCGTGGAGTCCCCTCTTCGTCTATACGCTCAAGAATCTCTTTTTCACTCCAAGTGCGCTCACCACCACCGATTATTTCCCCATATCCTTCGGGCGCGAGGAGATCATGGCACAGTACATACTTCGGGTCATCCGGGTCTGGTCTATGGTAGAACGGCTTTGCAATTCTTGGATAGTGTGTGAGGAAATGCGGCACATCAAAATCTTGGGTCAGGATTTTTTCTTTTGAGTAATCCAAATCCTGTCCCCATTCAATATCTACACCCATCCCTTGTAGTGTTTCAATTGCTTCATCATATCTGATTCTAGGATAAGGGTTGTCAGCATAACGTGCCACGAGGTCTAAATCTCTGTCAAGGCTTTGCAGTTCATCGGACCTTTCGTCAAGTAGAGTCGAGGCGATTTTTCTGACTAATGACTCGCCGTGTTCCATGACATCAGCGTTACCACCCCAAGCAATTTCCATTTCAGCATGCCAGAATTCTGTCAAATGACGTCTAGTACGACTTTTTTCAGCTCTGAAAGATGGTGCGATTGTATACAGTCTTTCAAGGGCTGGCATTGCCGCTTCAGCGTATAATTGCCAGGATTGTGTGAGATATGCCTTTTTGCCGAAATATGGAACTTCAAACAGAGTTGAACCGCCTTCAACAGCACCAGCAACAAAATTTGGCGCGTGATATTCGATGAAATCAAGTTCTCTAAAGTAAGAATGAATCGCTCCAAATACCGATGAGCGAATTTTCAACATTGTCGTCATTCTATTAGTTCTGAGATAGAGATGCCGATTATCCAACAAGAATTCGGTTTCGCCACCTTCAGCACCTTCCATTGCAGATTCAGTAATGGGAAATGGGTTCTCAGCATTTACTGCGCCAATAACTTGTCCACCAGTGACCACCATTTCATGGCCGCCAGGCGCTCTTTCATCGACATTTACCTTACCTGTGATGCTTACACTTGCTTCAATCAATAAATTTTTCAATTTTTCAAAACAATCGTCACCGACTTCGTTTCGCTTGATTACACATTGGGCTATCCCGGTTGAGTCACGTAAAACAAGGAACCAAATGTTGTTCGAGCCGCGGGTCCGATGAACCCACCCTTTCAACTCAACTTCTTGGTCATCATAGGTGCCATTATGCACATCACTGACCCACACGTCTTTGGCCACAGTCAACCACCCTTGGCTTTGCGAATCACTGCTTCCATTTTAACCGAGCCCTTACAACAGCGGAATACATCTATTCGTGAGTAGCATTGCCAAAGTTCTCCATGACTGATGTTCCAGCGAGGTCATCTTCTCGATTAGCAGTCTACGCAGTTGGTGGGAATGCTCTCTCTGACCCTGCTCTAAAAGGTGCTGAGGCACGTAATGCAGCGGAGGAAATTATGAAAAATGTCCTTGAGGATGTTGTCGACCTATTAGAGGCAGGTATTCGTGTTGTTCTCACGCATGGCAACGGACCACAGGTTGGTGAATTATTATTGATGGAAGAATCGCTTTTTGACCGTAGAAGAGTTGAATCATCTAATTTTTCTCCTCAACCACTCGGTCTAGACAATTGGGTGGCTGCAACTCAAGGGACTCTAGGGCATGAGATTGCCACGAATCTCGATAATGTACTCCGAGCAAGAGGTAGACATGAACAAGTTGTAACTTTACTAACACGGGTTGAGGTTGATGCGAATGACCTTGCATTTTCTCACCCGACCAAACCCATCGGTCCAATCATAGATAACTTAGATGTTGTGCCGAGTACTTGGAAAATTGGAGTCACAAATGTCGATGCTGGTCCGCGCAGAGTAGTTGCATCTCCAAAGCCAATATCAATCGTCGATTCAGATGCGATAGAAGCCTTAATTTCCGCTGGTGCTGTCGTATTATGTGCTGGTGGAGGCGGTATTCCAGTCATATCCCAAAAGGGGGGCATCGAAGGGGTTGAAGCAGTGATTGATAAGGACCGAGTAAGCGCTCTGTTGGCTGTGTCATTAAATGCTGACTTTCTATTTATTTCAACTGCTATCGACTCAGTAAAATTAGATTTTGGCGAAGAAAATGAGCATAGCATTGTTGCGATGTCAATTTCAGAAGCAAGACAATATCTAGCGGATGGAGAGTTTCCAGAGGGGAGTATGGGGCCAAAGATCGAAGCGATGCTTTTTGCCAAACAGAATGGCTCTGAAATTTCAGTATCTTTGTGTCAGCCCGGTGACGTTATTGAAACAATGCGCGGGGCAGCAGGCACAACCATCACAGATTGATTCATAGTTCAGAACTTGGTGTTTTCAATTCGTTAATTTGGCGGGCCACACGGGGTTCGAACCCGCGACCGACGGATTAAGAGTCCGTCGCTCTACCTGACTAAGCTAGTGGCCCACCTTGCCGCGCGTGCCACCCCTATTTGACGGAAACGGATGATGGAAATCAAGACAGTCTGCCATTGGGTTTGATTCTTACTTCGGTTCCTGCATTTGAACCGATGACGATAGCATCTGCCATGTTTGTAAAAAGCCCAACTTCAACAACCCCTGCAATGCCACGAATCTGTGCTTCAAGTGTAATGGGGTCAGTAATTGTCGGGCCAAAATTACAATCGATGATATAATTTCCATTATCGGTGATTAAAGGTTCGTGGCCTCCTCGTCTTTTTGCAGGCCCGGGACAAATATTTTGCAGGTGCCGGGAGGTTACTTCCCAGCCAAATTGGATTACCTCAACGGGCAAGGGAAAATCTCCTAAAGTTGCTACATCCTTTCGGGGATCTGTCACGACTACCATAGAATCAGATACTTGTGCTACTATTTTTTCACGGGTAAGTGCACCACCTCCACCCTTGATTAAATGGAATTCGGAATCAAACTCATCAGCACCATCTATAGTTACTGCTAATCGTTCAACTTGATTCCATTCAAGCAGCGGAATTCCAAGACTTCTGGCGAGTTTTTCTGTTTCAATACTAGTGGGTACTCCACGGATCTCAAGTCCTTCTTCAGCCATCCTTCTGCCCAGTTCATTAACGGTGTGTTTTACTGTGGACCCAGTTCCAAGTCCGACATCCATTCCACTGCTAACAAAATCGCAGGCTGAGATGCCTGCTGCTTGTTTCGCCGCCTCAACCTCATCCATCGCTCTCAAACCACCGGGCGGGTCGGCACAGCATATCATTTGGGGCTAAATCATATCTAATCGAGTACGAACTTATCGCCGAATCATTATCAAGCCCCCCATGTTCTCCGAACATGATGCAGCGTAGCCTAAGACCCAGTTTCGCGGCGGCATTTCTTTTCTTAATTTTCTTATTATCATCTCTTTCACCATTGTTATTGGAGACAACATATCTTGACGATGTGGCAAAAAAAATGGAGACAGGATTAAATTCACCAACAACTGTTTCAGTGGCAAGTTATCCTAATGGTACGTCAAATGTGGTGCAATTAGAAGTTCCTGTTGACCATGCTGTTACTGATTTTGGAGTTTCTCTTGAGCCGCACATTTTGCCGCGTACAGAGTCAATTTCATGGGATTCAATCTCTGATTGGAATATGACTGGAGTGGTTAATGACGGGGTTGATTTCAATTCTTCAAGCGGACTTACAGTTCTGCCTACAGGATATAGTTGGGATTTTGAATCCGGCTCATTTGGCAGTGCATGGTCTCTTTCAGGACACTCAAACTGGGTTGTGCAGAGTAGCACTAGACTCGGCGGCACATACACGCCCCAATCAGGATACATTTCTCATAACCAGTACACCTCAATGAGTGTGACCATCTCAAATATGGTTGGGACGGGCTCGTTCAAATATCGAACATCTACAGAAAGCAATTATGATTATCTTCTATTTTGCATTGATAATAATGGATGTTCTAGATATAATGGCTATACATATCGATGGTCTGGATATAACAGCGGAACTCAATCATTCAATATTGCAGCGGGAACTCACACATACACTTGGAAGTACTACAAGGATGGAAGCGTTAACTCTGGCTCAGACCGAGTTTGGGTTGATGATATTGAGTTTAATCCTAGTAGTGGCGGAACTGGTTCTGGCAATTGGACCTCCTCTCCATTTGGCCCAAGTGCAACCGGTGCACAGCAATCATTGGAAGGGCAATATGGCTTAGTCAGCGTTGATGCTACGGTACCGAGTGGCTCGGCACTCTCTTGGTCGGTTCTTGATGGAATTTCTAAACAACCAATACCAGGATATGAAGGTATCAACAATTACGTCTACGATATAGGAGGGATCGACTCGGAAAAACACCCAACCTTGAGGATAAAGTTGCATTTGGACCAACCTTCAGGTTCTGCTCCAGTAGTTCACGGAGTGCACGTTCAAGGCAGATATGTCTCGTCATTTAACTCAAATCCTGGGTGGACTGGGAGCATAAATTGGGATGGTAATTCTTTCCCCGGAAGTGGCACAATTGATTCTCCAATTCTTGAACTTAGGCGTCCAATTTCGCGAATACGGACAGATATCACATCAACGAGTTCCGGTGCTTGGCAAATGAAGATAAATGACAACGCGTGGGCTAATGCTCCCCAAGGGACATGGAATACATTGTCAACATATGCGCACAAAGTTCAATTTCGCTGGATAGGTAGTTCGTCATCTTCTGACCTCAGGGCTGTTGACATTCAAATTGATTCTGGGGGGATGGCTGAATTCCCAAGAATAGATGTTGGAGAAGATGGCATAATTGAGTGGGGTATTGCGAGTCCAAGCATAGGAAAATGGGGGTGGCAGGACAGGCTTTCGGATGGCTCATATTCGAGAGATTTCACATGGACTACTTCTGGGACAAAACAAATTGGAGTTTGGTTACCAAAAGATGGTCTCGATGCGATGAGTTACACACTTTCTCCATCATCTTCGGGAATTCAAAACCTTTCAACTAGTCTCACAATTTCGGGAACGGAAGTAATGAGTAGACAAATTGGTACCACTCAGGACGTTAACCTTGTAGTTTTGACACCTGCAGAAATTATTGACATCAATTCTTTACTCACTAACGCTACATCAATTTGGCCAACACCAGGTGTTCAAACTGGAATTGAGTATGTGCAAGCGGTCTTTTCAGTCACTAGTGATTATGGTGGTGTTCAACTTGGAGGTCTTGCCGCAGTACACCACCCAACTGCTCATCTATCTTATGATTCTGGAGACGATATGGTTTGGGCTGTTAATGACTTAATTCCTTCTAGCACCATTCTTTCAGGTTCGAAATTAGTTCCTCTTACAGTTCAAATGAATAATCCCGGTTCCATTATTGCGACCATCACCTCACTAAATTATAGCAACGAAATGACCACTGATTCATTGATTATTTTGAATGGAACAACGACCCTGACACCTTCAAGGCAATGGCTTGAGGTGAGTAGTACACATAGTGCACCATTAGGAACTGTTGCCGCTGTACAGATGGATTTGATGGGAACTAATCATCAAGTTAGAATGCTATGCCAAAATGATGGCACTCTTGCAGTCATCCCCGGTTCAGTTGATGCTGAGAGGATTCACTGGAAGCAGGGAGACAGTTGTGAGGTAAATGTCAATGGCTCTGACGTTGATAGTGTCATGAGATTCCGATTGAATGCGTCTTGGGATGACGACCCAAGTATGACGATGAAAGTCAGACTGGTTTTGCTTGATGGTAGAAGAAGTGTTCCAAAGTTACAGGCTTTCGGAGTTGGACAAAACTTGGCTATTGAGAATGATGTGGAAGTCGTTTCATGGGAAATGTACAATCAACACGGTGACCCAATCCCCACAAATAGGCAATATCTACAATCAAACTCACCCATCACTATTAGTGTTGACCTCGGGTTCACAGGAATCGACAGATGGCTCGCTCCACGATCGGGAGACGTTGCGGTGAGGGTGTTTGAAAACGGCGAGGTGGTTGCTAATAGTACTGTCTTAACAAACGGGTCTATAGATTTCAATCTAAATACGCCTCTTAGTTCTCAACCAGTCGAATACCGGATTGATACCTATTCTATTCATCAGCAAGAAAACACATCTTCTATCACGTTGAACAGAACTTATGAGATTGACTCATTAGCACCAATGGTCATTAATCAGAACATTCGTAAATACGACCATCTAGAGCAGTCTTTGAATCAATTAATCAGGATTGAGGTCTACGATAGACCAGTTCTTCCCGACGACCTTTCATTGATGATATGGAGGGATTGGGTTGATGATTTCAACGCAGACGGGAATCCCAATGCAACTGAATTCATTGAGTATTCTATGCAGACTCCATCAAATACTAGTCAAGCACAAGGAAATTACTCATTTTTCTTTGATGATACAGATGGACCTAACGGAGGAATCGTTGCCGGATACGTTAGCGGTTCAGATGCCGCTGGAAATGAAATCACTCGGGGTGGTGGACCAGGCATTGGTGAGCAATTATTCACTTACCAATTGGCCCAAGATGGTGCACCTCTCATTGTTGGCCAAGGTGGATTTGTAGATGGTGACCACAATTGGTTACATCCAGCGACTTTGTATGAGATTGTAATCCCATTCGATGAACCAAATGGTTTGTCTGATTTAGATTACGTTCAATTTCAACTCGCAAGTAATTCAATAGTGGATTCGTTGGAAGTTCTTTGGAATGCTACAACAAATCGCTGTAACGCAACAGGTCAATACCTCTTGGTTAGTTCATGTCATATCCACGCACGAAACGGTGAAATCACACCCTTCAGCAGTGAATTAGAATTGCGCATGGAGTTCACTCTTGATTGGGGAATCCCTCTTGAGAACGACCTAAGACGCGCTCCCGCAATAACTGTTAGAGATAGAGGTGGGGCCGAATCTTGGTTGGAATTGCCTCAATTACGCTGGCGATATTCACCAAATTTAGCAATTTCGTCTGATAGCATTCTAATGGAATCCGAAGGTGGTACAATCATTGACCAAAGTGTTTGGGTGCAACCTGGTACTGGACTGAACATCTCAGGCCAAGTGACTTTTGTTGAAACAGGTTTAGCACCTACTTTACCGTTTGATGTATCGATTCTGCTTGATGGTCAGAGGTTAGTAACATCCACTGTAAATGGTTACTTTTTGTCTCATCTGACTGCACCTAGTGAATCAAAGAGCCACGCTCTCTCCTTCGAATTATCCGGACTTCCTCCGGAGGCTGTAGATGCAACAGATCCCGCTGAAACATTGTTTTGGATAGAGGTTGATAGTAACGCACCACTCCCGGTTTCCATTGATGCACCTCGTGAAGGAACAAACATTCTCTTAGCGGATTTATCTGAAGTTCGGATTGAGTTACGACTTTCTGAGCAAGAAAAACTCGACATTGATTCTCTGCAACTTTTCTTCAAAGTTTCTTATGCGAGTCAGCCTAATGGCGCCGCATTGATTGAAGGTTCATCTCCACTGAACATTTCGGGCTCACCCGTCGGCCAATCAATTGCCGCCTTCTCAACTTTCGACGTTGCAAGTCGCCTACCAGAAGATTCCTTCTCTGACGCATTAATTTTGTCAGTCTGGGTTAAGGGTAGCGACTTAGCAGGCAATGGGATGCAATCATCTACACTCTTCAACAGTGGTTCGACTCCATTCGCGTCATGGAATATTGAACATCTTGCAGCAGATATCGAGTTAACCCAAGTCTCATATTCTCGAAGTGGTGAACTTGAAGTTGGTCAGACAACAATGGTTACAATCGAATTCAGAAATGGTGGTTTTGCAACTGGTAGCATGAAATTCTTTGCTTACGAAGTTGGTAGAGATGGGGCCAATCGGTCACTAACTCCAGTTCCAATCTCAGTGGTAGTGCCAGTTGATGAGAGATTAACCTATGATATTGACTGGATCCCTGAGGAAAAAGGCGAGAGATGGGTGGTAATTTCATTAGAAGATGGAAGTTCAATTGAAGGGAAACACATCAATGTCAAACAGACAGGTAACGATGAAGCACTTTCAGGTGTGCTTGAAGGAGTTCCAATGTCTTGGGTAGTCATTATTGCTGTACTTTTATTGATTCTCACACTTACCGTATCTTTGGCTTTAAGATCAGGAGGCTCATCAGAATCATCTCTTGATGGGACTGATGATTGGGATGACGAATGGGAAGAAGAGGAGAAGACTGAATCCACTTATGCTAGCCCATCACAAGCGATGTCAGAAATTCAATCACAGGAATCTGGTTATCTAAATCAGCAAACTTGGGGGCAAGAACAGGTCCGATATCATCAGCAACAAGTCCCCGAGGTAGATAATCAACAAAATCCACTACCACAACAAACCCCTCAACAACCTGCCCCTCAACCTGAACAACAGCTATCTCAACAGTGGACAGAGGCTCAATGGCAAGCCTATCAACAACAATATCAAGAATATTATCAATCTGGTGAGCAGCCTCCTCCATCAAGTTAATTTGATTCATTTTATCAAAGGTTTTGACTAACTTATTGGTCAAATATTACGATTCTATCAATCCGTTCCTTTGATAGCAGAGTGGCTAGGTCGGTAGGGTTGCGAGGGAGTAGGAGGGCTGCTGACAGTGTACGACACTGAGGAAAGTCCCCTCTCCACCATGCAAGCGCCCCGATTCACTTCGGGAGGCCGGGAGGTCTGGCTCTGCTTAAGCAACGAACCGGTGCAGTCGAGTACTATGAATCCGAAAGGAGGAGATTGTCTGTTACTGGCTGAGACGAGCAACCGCGCTGGTGCAAGTCCAAACAGTTCTGTTGACGCGTATGGAAGAGGAACGGGTAGGACGCTAAGTTGAATGCAGCTAACCGAAAGGCGAACAAAAAGGGGCTTACTCCCTACTCCCTCGCACACCTTTCATTATCTGATAATTGGTAAATAGGGAACTATAATTACAAATTATGTATTCTCATATTTACATGTATGTCAATACTTACTTTGATTCCTTTGTCAATTCAAAATCATTATCATTTGGTGCGGAATTAGGGTTTTTCCTCAATTCTATTTCAACCTCTCTTGTTGAAATGGCTGACGGGTCTTGCCACATTCGTTGCATACTCAAACCACTTCTTCCTGTTCTAGAATTTCTAAAAATAGATCCAATAGTAAGGCTGATGCCAATAATAATTAGAATTGCTAGAAGGTAATCAACAGTTGTAGATGATTGCCATGATTCAGTTTCAATAGTATTTTCTTCCCCGTCATCCAATGATTCAGATGAAGTGTTATCTTCAATTTTATTATCTGGTTCTTCAACTTGAATAGGAGGTTCTGGCCAGTAGATTGTAACTTGTTTTTCAGCCCATGAAGAGAGATGTTCAATCCTGATTATCACATCAAATTCCCCTTCTCGCGGCTCAATTGTTAAGTCAAATTCTTTTGAAGTTTGGTTTTCCAATTTTTCAGAAGGGGTGATTGTGGTGAATGAGCAATTGGATTCGCAACTTAAGTTAATCCGCATTTTTGCTGAGTCGTCATAACTCTCAGGCCAATGTGTAACCACAATTCCCACAGACATGCTCGGGCAACCTCTGATTGACCCAAATGAAAAGGGGCATTCGTCGAGTGCATCGTTACGCCCATCATTATCACTGTCGCGTTGGCTAGGAGAGCAACCTTCTGCATTTGCTGATTCATCACTAGGAGTCAAGTCACAGATATCTATCAAATCATTAACTCCATCATTATCACTGTCTAATTGAGATAAAGCGCACCCAACATCATCAACTGTTGTATCTACCGCAGTATCCGGGCACTGATCGAGTAAATCACTGACACCGTCATTATCACTGTCCATTTGAGAGAGCGAACACCCAGTCTGGTTTACCTCGACCCCTGATTCAGTATTAGGGCAGATGTCTAAATGATTCATCACTCCATCCCAATCACTATCAATTTGATTTTCTGCACAACCTACGCTGTTTACACTCCAATTAGCAACTGTATTGGGGCATGAATCGCCGTCATCGGTGACCCCGTCATCATCAGTATCCTTTTGATAATCAGCACAACCAAATTCATCTACAGAAATTCCGATCGGAGATGTATTCGCACAGACATCCTCTGCATCATTAACACCATCTCCGTCACTATCTTTTTGATAGTCAGAACAACCATTCTCATCTACAGTGCTGTTGAGGGTTGTACCTGGACATTGATCAAGCAAATCATTGACTCCATCATTGTCACTATCAAGATCTACTAATCTACATCCAAAGTGATTTACAGAATCACCAATGGGGGTGAATGCGCAATTATCTATGCTATCTTCAATTCCGTCACCATCTGTATCTGGTGTACCAATTTGCTCATTCACATACATTCCCAACAGGAAATGCGTAGTACCTGTGGGGTGGATTTTATCAAAGAAAAAGAACTCATCAACCGTTGGTTCAATATAATCATTTGAGTCACACGTTAATCCATCGTGATGGCATGCCGCATGAGTGACATTTGAGAATCCATAGAATGAACTGTTCCAGTAAATAGTTTCATACATTTGAAAGACATCAATCAATTGTATGCTAACGTTCAAGGCATTTTCTCTTGCAACCATCGCAGTGTCAAGTTTTGCATTGAAATCAATCATTCTGTTGTGCATTGCTTGTTTGTCGCTATTGCTTTCGCCCGAATAAGTAGGTGTTTTCTCAAGAGGAGGCATATTTAGAACAATAAAATCAGAGCCGCCATTAGCGGTTAGCACATTTACATGGTCAACAATATAGTTCACTACCTCTTGAGTATCTGTTTGCCCACTATTCAAGAAATTATTTCCGCCTCCCCATACGGCTACTTTTTCGTTAGGTCCAATCCAGTTATTATTTGTGTAATCTTCAATTTGCTTGCCAAGATTCGGGATTACAAAGAAGTTCATTCCATCCCCTGCTTCAGCACCACCGAAGGCGCGGTTTGACCCGGGGTTACTTCCAGTACCTGGTGATATTGAAAGATTCATTCCTTGGGCTACATATTCGTTCCACATTTTTCCATTTGCAAATCTTCCATTGTAGTAAGGTGGTGATTCGGGAGTTCCAAAAGATGCTTTCGAATTACCCATATCGCTCAGTGAGTCTCCAAATATAAGTAAATCCGAGTGGGTCGGAGCAATTACTGTTTGAAAGATGATAAATTTCACTTCATCAGAATCAATAAATTGTGTGTGATTTTGGCCCCATAATGAAACGGTTAAAGTGTATTCATAAGTACCATTCCAGATTTCAAAAGCGGTCTTTGAAAAAGAAATCGAACCATTTTCTGTAGTGAACCCGGTTCCATTATCTGAAAACATTAGAGTTCCGTTATTGGGGTAACCGGCATGAAATGTATAGTCGTATTGATACAGATTGCTTGTCGAATTGTCAATTCCAGACCAAGTTATATTCCAATTGATGAGCTCACCAGTTTCAAATGCGTGAACATTTGGTAGGGGGTTAAAATTAGGCATTTCAACAGAAATTTCTTCAAATCCAGTAATTGTTTTTCCCGGGCTGGCAGAGGTCGTAAATCCGGCGAGAGGTGCGAGGAGCACCATTGTCAGGCAAAGAGCCAAAAATCTCGGATGAGAACTACCTGACTCCTTCACGCTCACCGTAGGTGAGCGGTTGGAGTTTAATCTGTCGCTTGCAAGTCAACTTGTTAATTCTGCATCCATTGTTGCATCAGAAAGGGTAGCAACATTGTCATAATCCTGCCAATCTCCTTCACCTTTGATGAATGAAATAAATTGGCGATATGCAACAATTAATGCTGGCAGTAGAATTGAACTTGTTATCAAAGCTAGGAAAATTAGAATCATCATCAGGGTGAAAAAGTTACGCAGTCCAGGTATGGCTAATGTTAGACCAGCAGCCAATCCAGCAGTTGTTGTCATCGTCGTCTCAAAGATGGTTTGACCAGTTCTTGAGACTGCTTTCACGATTCCACCAGGCGTCTCACCTTCTTCCCTAATTCGGTCCATTACGTGGATGGAATCATCCACACCAATGCCGAATACAATTGTGCTAATCATTGCGGTGAATACATTCACATTTACATCACCCCCGCGCATCAGAAGTGGTTGCCAAAGCACCACAACACCGACTGCAGTCATGGTGAAGAATGCAAGTCGCGGGCTTCTGAACAAAATTGTCATAGTGAATAATAGGACAATCATTGTGGCGATAGTTGCATCCATTTGAGCATTATGAACCCCTTTATTTATGTCTAATGAAACCGGAAGACCACCAGTCAATAACGAGTTTTTCACACCTTCGACACCCATTGCATTACAAGATAATGCATCATCACATCCGCCTTCTGAAAGATAAGAATCTAATTGGTCCCTTAGTTGTCCAGCAATTCCAAGTGAAATGTATGGTTGATTTACATAGACAAGTGTTTTTGTTTCCCCTAAATTGGCTAAAGGCTCATTCATTAACATTGAACGTATTTCGTAAGAAAGCGTGTCAAAAGCGATGTTTATCATTGTCTCTCGCGATGTTGCTGAGGTGATGACAATATCACCGGTAATTATGCATTCTAGTTGTGCGGGGTCATCCCAGCATGGTGAGTGTAAAATTTCCCATAAAGATCGGTCATACATCTGTTGACCTGAGAGATTTACATTAATATGAACTGCTTTGAGAATTGTGACAAGACTGATTGAAGTAGTATTTTCCACGTGGTTAATTTTCTCTTCTTGCACATATTCTATGGAATCTAAGACCTCTAAATGTCGTATAGGTGCAATATCGTTAACCACACCTCTGTCCTTTGCATCTATGATGAACATGTTAGTCTGCCCACCTTCAAACACCCGCGAATACTCAGCCAATGCTTCGTATGATTCCAATCCTGGAGGAACTTCGTCACTTGAACCCGTGATGTCTTTTCCAAGTTCAGCACTAAGAATGAAAGCACCCATTCCACTGATTAAAAATGCCAATATAATTACAATAAAAGCACCCCTTACTGGTACCTCTCCTATTTTTTCCCAAATCTTCTGTGTTTTCTTTCCGCCTGTCTTTCTATAGCGCACAAGCCACCCTAAGGCGGGAACCAATATTATGCTGAAAAAGAAGGTACATGAGATTCCTAAAACTAAAGTTATTCCAACTGTTCTCATTGGTTGGATTGGGACTAACCATTCCCAAGCCAAAACGCTGAATCCAATAATTGTGGTTATCGCAGAGAGTAGAACTGCATGTCCAGTTGTCATCATAGAGTGAACAGTTGCGTCCAAGTACAATTTTTTGTCCCACGGTTCTAATTCTTCTAATACCTCGCCATCTCTTCGTGCTCTTGCAACGGCTTCAGCATTTTCTTCCAGCAATTTGTTTCTAGTTTCTTCAATTCTATTTATGAGATGAAGGGCGTAGTCAACTCCTAACCCAATTAATATCGGACCTGCGGCGATAATCATTGGAGTCAACATGATATCTAGAATTACAGTAGTCCCAAACGTCACAGCCAATGAAAGTATAATTGGGGTTCCACAGATGATGATTACTTTCGGATTGCGGTGTAGTGCTATCATCATTAAACACACTAATGCTAGGCTAATGGGTAACATATCTTCTAATGCGAGGTAAATTGCATCTGATACATCGTGAAGTACAGGAGTAAGTCCTGTCACAGTTACTGCGTGGCGAGTCGGTATTTCTTCCCACCTCTCTTCATTCATACTTGAGAGTTTTACCCCACCATAATCTCGAGCGCAAAGAGGGTCATCAAATTGATTGTAAATATCAGGGTTACTAGCACAGTCAGTTATTACTGACTTGACGTGCTGAATGAATGCCTTATGGTCAAGAATCTCATTTCCTTCAGGGTCAGTGCGTGCGTCAACATCGGTCCCATCCATCTCAAACCTGATTCCCATGACTACAACAGCCGTATCCCACACTCCATCACCATTCGAATCAACAACTAGGTTTTCTAGTGCGGCACCAAGATTCTCAACTGTGTTGTTAACTTGGTCTTGGTTGTTTGGAATGACGTAAGTATCTCGTGGATCTTGACTTGTGATTTGACACTCAGATGAAGTCACGATCGGAAGCCCATATTTTTCTACTGCGCAAGTGAACCGGCTTGGTGCAGAATTTCCCTCTTTGATGAGTTGTGAGGCACTCAGAATCCATACTACCCCATCTTGAGTGCCTCTGTCTTCTTTATTCCAATCAATACCTCTAGCGTATCGCCCCATTTCTTTGTTATCGTCGTCACCTTCGAGGAAACTTATCTGCTGAAGAATCGCGACATCAGTGATGTTTTCACTCCCACGTCTAGATTCATCATCTATTGCGTTATCAGTGTGAATATACAATAATACAATGTCTGTTGACCATTGTTCTCGCACATCAAGTAGCAATTCGGTTGAATCGGCTCCATCTGGTAAGTAAATCTCTACATCACCATTGATTTGTTGGCCGAAATCCATGGCATCTTTACCCACTAGTAAGGTAAGTAGAATCATTACAATAACAATTGGACCAGGAGAGCGAAAAATTGTTCGATAAAATCGTCTTGCTTGTCCATGAATAAATGAGTGGGTCCAGTCCCCAAACAGAGTCGCCCGGTCACGAAACTGGTCACTGATACTCAAGTAGGTTACAAAAACGGGGTGTTGTTTCACGGATGAGAGCATCTCCCTAAGGGCAAAGTTTCCCTTCGCATCACCCTCCTCGTCTTGCATTATGCCTCCGTGTTATCCTAACCACCATCAATAGTTCGCCTCAAGATGTTATTGAGGGCTAGTTGAAGGATGGATTAATCCAATCCGAAGTTTCTCACAATCAGGCGCCTCATGATGGCCCGGGTGCCTTGGAGAACTAATCCAGTAAAAATTAGGCTAATACCAAGCATCGAAATCCAAGCCGCAGTCAATCCGGGACCCACAGTTAGATTGAGGTCGATATTACCACCTGTGAAATCATTGACCCGGTTTAGTGCTCTCATACCAATTGCTGAGCCAAGGGTTACTAATCCTGCACCAGGTACTCCGAATGCTAAGAATGGTTTTTTCTGAGAGAGTGAAATCAATGCATAAGATAGTACTGTAAAGCCATGGCTCATTGCTGTGAACCTTGAGCCTTTGGGAACATCATAGCGAATAATTGTCGGGACTTCTTTTACTGACAAGCCGTATTCATTACACTGTTCAAGCATTTCAAGTGTTGATTCCATTCCGTCTTGGTCAAATTTAATTCTCTTCAATGCAGCATTTGAAAATGCTCTAAACCCACTTTGAGTATCTTTGATTGATAAATCACTAGTGAGGTTGGACGCGGCGGTAATAACCTTGACTCCTAACTTTCTATAGGACGGCATATCATCTCCCGACCCTCCTTCAATAAATCTTGACCCTATAACGAAATCTGCTGACCCAGATAGTATCGGATCTAAGAGTACAGGAATATCATTCGGGTCATGCTGACCATCGCTGTCTAAAATTACCAATGCGTGTGCATTCTGTTCTAAGGCATACTGAAAAATTGACTTCAAGGCAGCGCCATATCCTTTGTTGGCTCTGTGGTGTTTGACAATTGCACCAACATTGTGAGCAATTCGGGCAGAAGAATCTGATGAGCCGTCATCAACACATAGCACTTCATCAGCATATGAAAGTGACTGAAGGACCACGCTACCAACGGTTTCCTCTTCGTTGTATAGAGGCATTCCCACAATAACGGGGCCCCGGACGGTAGATTCTTCCATCTTATTATATCCGCTCACCGCGCCGTATTTAGCCGTTTAGCCGCCATTAGCAGTTAAATATAGAAAATTAAGTGTCTGGGCAATCTTTGCAGTTGCCCAGACACGAGGGCATTTACTTGTTCTGAAACTACTGAATAAGGTCAGAGTTTGATGATTGACACATCATTTTGAAAATGATTATTGGTCAATAAATTGGCTCACTGTGGTAACAGCTCGCTCACCATCTAACACTCTGCGTAGAGCATTCAAATTAATGATCAGAGGGACATATTGCTGTCCGTCTGAAGTGCTGTAAGTTGCACAGTCAGAAAAGGCACTGCTGTTAATGGACACCTTTAGGGCGCCACCAGCATTACTCTTTCTCACATATCCAACCAACAAAGTCTGTGGTTCCTCACTTTCGTCGTTCTCATTCTGGGCTACTTGTTTACTATTTTTACTCATTTTTTCAACTCCTTGACACTTTCTCATCATGGTATTTACTATTCAGATTCGGTGCCGAGAAATAGCACTGAGAAGCGAAGGTCCACCATATTTTCGTAGAGGGGTTACTAAAACTGAAAGTGAAGAGAGATGTTCCCACAGGGAAAAATACTGAAAGTGAACGATTAGGGGCGCATCTGTTTAATTTTATGAATTACGATAAAATCTGGTCTACAGAGGCGCGCAATAGTCAAGGGGGGTTGCTATGTCGGGCACTCCGTCATGCACTGCTTAGTTACTGGAGGCGCGGGTTTCGTTGGCTCACATCTAGTTGATTTGCTTCTACAATCAGGTCATAGCGTCAGCATTTATGATAACTTTTCATCTGGACGACGAGAGTTCCTTTCCCATCATGGTGATAATGTAAAAGTCATCGAAGGAGATTTGCTGGATTTGGATGCCGTCAAATCAGCAATGCCTGGAATTGACATAGTGTACCACCTTGCTGCAAACCCCGACATTCGTCTTGGAACTACAATCACTGACACCGACTTAAATCAAGGAACAGTCGCTACCTATAATGTTCTAGAAGCAATGAGAGTTTGTGGTGTAAAGAAAATCGCCTTTGCTTCTTCTTCAGTCGTTTATGGTGAGGCTGATGTGATGCCGACACCTGAAGATTATGGCCCCCTCTTCCCGATTTCCCTTTATGGTGCAAGTAAACTTGGTTCTGAGGCACTAATCACGTCATGGGTTGGAACCTTTGGTCTTCAAGCCTGGCTTTTCAGATTCGCGAATATTGTCGGCGCCCGTGGGACACACGGTGTAATCTTTGACTTCATTCACAAATTACGTGCAGACCCTAACAGACTAGAGGTGCTGGGAAATGGCAGGCAGGCAAAATCCTACATGGAGGTACGAGATTGTGCTAGCGCGATGATTCACTTAGTTACCAATACCGATGACGCAATAAATTACTATAATTTGGGAAGTGACGACACTTGCAGTGTAACAAGAATTGCAGAAATTGTGATTGAAGAATCCGGTTTATCAGGGGTTTCGATTGATTATACTGGGGGAGACCGAGGCTGGGCTGGGGATGTGCCCAAGGCAATGTTAGACCCTAGTCGTATGCGTGCTGCCGGTTTTAA
Organism: Methanobacteriota archaeon; assembly: GCA_016845345.1. GTDB lineage: Archaea > Thermoplasmatota > Poseidoniia > Poseidoniales > Thalassarchaeaceae > MGIIb-Q1. The sequence continues at coordinate 7,170 of JAERSV010000058.1, read as the reverse complement.
CACAAAATATGATTCAGAAGGTGCGGTAAGATATACTGCTCAAATTCTTATGCAGGAGATTGGAATAAATGATTAATGAAGTAAGACGAAATAGAAATCTGGTAACAGATGAGAACGGAGATGCAAGAATAACTGCTGGTTTTGTGGTTGCAGGTGGAATCACCTTCATCCTACTAGCTGTGATATTATTCACAGATTTACCACCAATCGGTCCCGATGAAGGTGAATTGGCACCCAACCTACAAGGAAAAGTGCATTATTTAGGGGCTACCGATTGGGTTGATTTCGATCTATATGAAGAAACAGACAGCAGTTGGGATGCAGAATCAGACCCTGAAGCAAAATGGTTTTTCATTCAGTTCATGGATACTGATTGTGGATACTGTTGGGAAGAAGCAGAGCCAATGACTCAACTTGAAAGCGCTTTTGGAGATAGAGTTACTTTCATCAGTGTCGCTCTTAGTTTGGATATTCCTTCACACTCTGCCACAAAAGAAGAAGTAATTGCATTCCAAGAAAAATCATCTCTTATGGAATGCAAGGGAGGAGACACGGATTGTTCATCCCGCCCAGGTGACCCACATAATTGGGCATATTTTGACGACCTCTCACAAGCCACATTGGATCCTTGGGGGGTTCAAGGTACACCATTTGTTGTGATTGTGAAACCAGATGGAATTGTTGCTTGGAATCAAGCCGCTCATAGCGGCGAGGAAGTTGGTAATGCACTGTATAGCATGTTGCCACAGGTAGGTGAATAAGATGGTAATGTCAACATCAGTAGTCTTACTGCTATCATCGTTAACAGTTCTTTTTGGGGCAATGTCCCGAATGGAGTCAACAAGACCATTATTCTCAACATTAGGCATGAGTGATTTAGTATCGGCGCCCGCGAGTCGCAGAATGTTAGTTGGGACTCTTGCGAGTATTAGCGGTGGGATGTTGGCCGCAGTTTGGGTTTGGGTAATTCAGAGACAATCAATCATTGGAAGCACCACACTTTGTGATTCTACAAGCGGTTGCGCACAGGCTCTTTCAAACCAGACAATGAATACATTACCATTTTCAAACCTTGACTTTGGATTGTTTTTCATCTTGATGTTTAGTGTTCTTGGATTTTTAGCACTAAGTATCCACCTTGAACCAACATGGTCCAAGGCTGGCGGATTCCTTTCATGGGGGAGAACGATAGGTGGTATTTCTACACTCATCGCATTATGGATGACCATTACACATCTACTAATGGTTGATGATTCACCAGCAATTTGTCCAATTTGTATTGTTCTATTAGCCGCGAATATCGTGACTATGATGCAATTCAATTTGCTACTTGCATCCCACTCTGATGGCAGTTGGAATTCCAACTGAGACTTTCAATCTACGATAATCCCACACACCGGAATATTGACTCAAATTGCTGATGATGTTATTCTTCAGAATCTGAAACTTGTTCTGGAATAGGTTGGGCGAAAAGTAGTAGAGAGAATATGAAAATGAATCCCATCAATGCCATTAGGGGGATACTCATGAAATCAAAGACATTGAGATATTGAACGGTACATGATTCAAAGGCAGAGCAGAATGGTGAGTGCTGATTCGGATTCAATTGTAATTGATAATGATATATCGCAATAAATGCACCAAGTGCAGACAATCCTAATCCATATGGCTTAATCCCGAAATCATTTCTAAATGCTGCAAAAATAAAGAGAAAAGCCATTGGATACATCACTATTCGCTGATACCAGCACAATTTGCATGGCAAGAAATGTGCAATCTCTGAGAGATATAAACTAGCCATCATGGCGAATAAAGCGACAAACCCAGCAAGAAATAACGCTTCTCTACTGTGTTCGAGGCGCAATTCAGCAATCTTCTCTGCAATAGGTGCAGATTTCTTACTAGCGAGTAGTAATCCAATCAGAACAATTCCGGTTATACCTGCGGCTAACGCTAGATAGCCGAACAAAATTCCTGCTTCCTCGGGCGTCAAGTTATCACCGTTTAATCAGAAACCACGGTCACTGATGAGGCTCCTGAACAGACATCATGATTTAATCACGACGCAATTCAGATTGCAAATCTGCTGAGATACACAAATAACTGAGATTCCGATTCTAAGGTGTCAAGCATTGGTCAATAATTCAAGGTTGATAAGTTCCTTGCATTTCAAAAAGTGCTTCATCTGTATCCACGTCAATGGGCACCATTCTAGTAACAGTAACCTCAAGTTTGAGTTCTAGGGGGAAATTCTCACGCAGTTCGGAGTACAGCCTTGTCTGTACATCTTCTACATTTCTTCCGCGCAAAACGGTTAGGCAATGTAGGGTTTCTTTCTGTGCACGCTCTACGAAGTACTCAACGAGCCACTCACGCATTGGGAGCTGTGCAGTATCATGCTCCTCTGGTGTTCCGGTTTTCCCGTCCATAGTGTAAATAGCACACTGGTAGGGTATAAAGGCAACGAAACCGTGCTTCTGAAGCAGGAAGGCAAACAGTTTATTTGGGTCCACTTTCAAATATCTGTGTTTGGGGTTCAACTCAAGTTATTCTTCAGATTCCGCTGCTAACTTTTCATTTAAATCGGATTTAACCAATTTTTTCCCCTTCAACAATGGGCTTGCAAGAAGCAATCCTGCCAACATCAGCGAGATGGTGATTTTCATTGTTGAAGAAGAAGATGAGTCAAAATTTTCCCTTACTTTTGGAGTCGTGGCGGCGCCAATTGTTCGCCCTTCTGAATCCTCAGCAATAATAGTCAATTTTGAATTATGAATATTCAATTCTTGATTATTTGGAAACTTGTAAGTAATGTTGACATAAGTTTTGCCATCACTTTTGAGTGTGATGTTGCCTACAGCCCAATCTCCATCAGGTTCTGAAAAAATAATTTCTCCTGTTGAAGAATTAATAACGGCTCCTGCTCTAGCAACCCCAGAGTGAAATTTGATGCCGTTATACAATTCAGGTTGTTCAATTTCAACTTCATCTTCTGAGATGATGAAGGTATAGGTTCCATTCATTGTTGTTGGTTGCCAACTACGAATTTCCAGCGGCCAATAGTCATCATATTCTTCCCCATACCAGTATCTGTTTAGGGTGGTGATTGAAATTTCTTGTTGACTTGTTCCAGCAGATGTGAGGAATTGTTTGTGCAGTGTATTTCGTGTAATCAACCCCTGATTCGCTTGCTGGTCACCCATCCAAATAGTCGGGTATGAGGCTTCTAATGGATTCTGTCCCATCTTCCAAGACTGTTGAGTTGAGAGCCGATTTCCTAGATAATCAATGCCATCATCTGGATGAAATGCAATTCTTGTCACTTGAGTCGACCTCTCGTCAAGGAAGTCTGATATCACTGGGTCAACTTCTGCACATACCTCACACCAAATTGCTGTAGATTCTCTCAGAACCACAACTTGGTCCTCCGAATTATACGGAGATTGTGCACACCAAAGACCTTCACAGAGTGTTGAATCCCCATCTACTGATTCTATTTGGTGGTTAAGTGGTAGAATCAACAAGGTAGTGGCCATTAGAACGGCCATTAGGTGATTCTTGCGCATGGTTGTCGGACGGGTCTCCTTTACATATGCGCGCCGGCGGCGCGGTTTCTATGAGTAAGAGGTGGTACAGTGAGCACCGCCGCGACCCATGGCGCAGAAAGGCGAAATCATCTGGGTATCGCTCGCGTTCTGCATACAAATTACTGCAGTGCCAAGAAAAGTTCAATCTAATCAGGGAGGGGGATACAGTTCTTGATGTTGGATGTCACCCCGGAGGTTGGTCACAAGTTTCAACCGAATTAACCGGAGAAACTGGGCGAGTGTTAGGCATTGACCTCAGGCCATGTGAACCGATTCAAGGAGTGGAATTAGTTGTTGGGGATATTACTGAACCGGGCACCCAAAAGCAGATTTTTGAGATGCTTGAAGGTAAACCAATACACTCGATAGTATCAGATATTTCACCGCGTTTAACAGGGCAGTATGAAATGGACCAAGCAATTTCGGTTGACCTTGTTTGTATGGTAATGGATTTCGCAATCCCATTGCTAAATAATGGTGGTTCATTTGTCACTAAGGTGTTTCAAGGACGAGGAATTGAGGCGATTGTAAAAGCTGCTAAAATCCGTTTTTCAAAAGTTCAGAGGTTTTCTCCTGTTGCGAGTAGAAACTCATCATCTGAAGTCTACCTTGTGTGCAAGAATAAATTACCACCGAACAAAATCGATTCAAATGAGACGACAATCAGGGAATCAGTCGAAAAGGATTTGGCAGACCAAGGATTCATCACAAGTTCAGCGGATGAAGAAGTAGAAGTTTCAGGCCCGATTGGTTTTTCAGTCCATCGAGCAAAATAATCATGTCAATAATTAATTTGAAGTGTTCACTTTCAGTTCTGGGGCGTAGCCCCGTAGTTTCACTTTCAGCGTACTCTCTCCACAACTCTATACTACCACAAGGTGTTTGATGGTATTATGACCCAGACAATAAGCCGAAAAGTGAACGAAAACGAAAGAAGAAATGCAAGGCGTGCAGCAATATTGCGCCATATCCATTCAGTGAAGAGCAAATCAGAAACTGAAGTAGACAGACAATTGATGAAAGTCAATCAATTGAATGCTGGCCAGCAAGTTGGGAATCTAGAAGTTCTAGTGCTCAGAAGATACCCGCGCCGCCAAATTAATTCTGCAAATTATAGAGGACCAGTTGCAGCTGCTTGCGGCCGTGATGAAACAGGTGTTGTTGGATTGGTGCTATGGGGCGACCAAGTAGACAAAGTCAGGACAGGTGATGTCATTAGAATTTCTAACGGATGGTGCCGCCGTTCGCATGGTGAACTAGTTGTAAGTTCAGGCCGAACGGGAAACTTGTCAGTTATTCAGACTTGAACTCTTCATTGAGTAACATTCTAGCCCATGGGTAACCATCAAAAGGGGGTGGCCGTTCGGCGGCTCGTTCGGTGTTTGATAGTGGTGAAGACGGCAACAATCTGTAATGCTTCAGGCAAGCCTCTCGTAGAGCGTGATTCCACTTCTTTCCCATGTCCAAAGTGTAATGCGCCTGTTGGTCGTTCAGCACAATGCCGAAATCAAGGAGTTCCTTACATTTGCGTTTCCTGTGGATTCCAAGGACCTTGAGGTGATTTGAATGGGTGAAGTTGCGATTAGATACAAGATAATGGTTCATCCAGATGCTGAAGTTGGAGCAGATGAAATTGCTGCTGACCTTTCAGAAATGGAAAACGATGTTGGGGTAGTGCAGTCTGTTGAGACTAAACCACTGGCATTCGGTATGAAATTCGTTGAAGCATATTGCGTCATTCAGGAAGGAGATGGAACAGTTGACAACTTTGAAGACGCAATCCGGGCAATAACAGGCGTTGGTGAAATTCAAGTTCTTGAAATGGGACGCCTAATGTGATTGTGTTCACAATTTGGTATTCCTATTTTTGCCGCCTCATTTTTTAATCGCAATCATTTTGTGATTTACGATTGATGTATGGGTGCTCTTGTAAATTCTCGCAGTAGGGTTGTTGCATAGGTGCCTGGTGGCAGACTAAATTTGAAATTGATACACGCCCCGTCTTCATGCCACCGATCATTCTCACCCGGTCCATCAGCCCACCGTGTGCTATTTTCAGACAAATCAACTGCAGTTTGAACCTGATAAGTCAAATCAGAATAACTGCCTGTTAGAGGGCGTTTTGTACCACGTGTAGTCAAGCGTGGAATCTCATCTATCATCCAAGTTACAGATTCCAGTTCTAACTTTTCCAAGATTCTTTTTTCCAACTCTGCTATTTCTCCACCTGAATCAGAAGATTCTGTTCCAAGAAGTGTACCACAAACCGCTAATCTCCCCATCAAACAATTTCTGGTAATTCTCTCAATGAGAGGCTCAGTCACAGTGGCTAATTTTCCAGTATCAATTTTAGATGATCCATCTATTGGTCCGACGACATCGCCAACGATTGGCTTTGAAATTGAAATCCCAGACCGTATGCGTTCACCTAAGAAATGGTTGAATGCCAACGATTGAAGGGAATGTATGGTCATTAATTGCAAATTATTTGGCAATTTTCTAAATGCTTGGACCCAGTTATCAGGCCTATTTTTCAATGAATACAGAATATCTCTTTCATATCCTAACTGCTTAGGGATAATTTCGATTGCAGCCTCAACATCACGGTTTTCACGCCAGTGACTTCTGAAATTAGCAACTTCTTCCCGCTCGTTTAGTCCCTCCATTCCGAGGTATGCATTAACAGCATCTTCCCATTCACCTTTGACGACGTGGCGCCCAACCACGGGAGTAACAGGGCGAGTTGAACCAAATCTCTGTGGGCCTACCCAGTTTGGAAAGAAACCATCTCCTAATTTTTCCACAAGCGCGGAGTGGATTTTTTCTACTTCTTGAATTGCTGTTTCTTCGTCTAATGGTTTGCCATCTTCGTCAGCACATCCTCGTACAGTAATACTGAATCTATTGCTTGTGTGGGCTCCCATTGATAATTTTTGGTGGGTACGGCCTAAAACTTCAATTTGCACATCAGAGATATCAACTTCTGAAACTTTTTTTGTCGGTGCGTCAATAACGAAAAGTTGAGTAGTGACTGCACGTTTATCCTTTGTTCCTGAAAACCAAATTCTCTTTCGAGAAATTTTCAATTGTTTTGCTAGACGGTTAACAAATCGATTTGTTTCCCAGTTATCTAAGGTGATACGTGCGACGGTGAAACGACCTTTGGGGTCTAAAGCAGGAATAGAGCCTTCTTCAGTTACTCTAAAATCGGCAACTCTTACTTTTATGAGTCCACCAATACCAGTGCCGTCACAAATCCACTGGTCAAGCCCTAAATTGGCCGCTATGCCAGCAGAGTCCATTCACAATTCTCCTCAGGAGAGTTTGATAGTGGAGAACTCAGTTACCAAGTCTGTACTAATTGACTTTAGAATTTTTATTGCATTCTTACCTTTCTTGACTCTTAGGTAAAGTTCGGGTTCATCAAGGCCAGGGTGGCCTGTGAAGTAGTTTGAGTATTCAACATCCTTGTTGTCATTTAGCCGTGTTCTGAACAATTGTAATGCTGTATGGCTTTCACCAATTAGCCTAATTCTAAGTTCGCCGCCTTCGTTGAGTAGTACCTTGATTGCCATGTCTATCG
>JAERSV010000057.1 GCA_016845345.1 Methanobacteriota archaeon | reverse complement strand
CCAATATCCTGAACTTGGTGCCCAAGAAACTGATGGATTAACTCCGATAAAGACGGGATTAGTTGTGGTTCCTAGCGAATGAATTTCTCCATGAACAATGATGGATGAATTCGTGGTGTTGGCAAACACTTGTACCCCTGGATTAATCGTTAGTCTTACACCCTGTTGAACTGAAACAGGGCTGTTGAGGTAGTATGGTGAGTTAGCAGTAGTCCATGTAGTGTTGAATGAGATAACCGTTCCAACGTTAGTAGCCATACGCGGGGATTCTAATTCTAATTCAGGAGATATGTCATCTGAAGAGTCTTCATCAAATGTCATCATCTCAGACCACGAAATTGTAATCATCGATAAACAAACTAGGAATATTACTAAATTTCCGCTTTTACTCATATTTATCGACATACAAAATAACCTAATTTTCAAAACAACAATTGCCTAATCATGACGCAGGCTCATTGGAACCACACAATGTAATCAATATCAATTATTCCCCAATAAAATCTGACAATAATGATTCGGAAATTGGATTTAGAATGTTGAATTGTTCACAATCTTGGCATCGTGGGGTTTTCATGCACCCCCTGTGTCCCGCCGACTGTGAACCGAACACGTCCGTGTGCTTACCTTCTCGTTTTGGTGATGGTTTTTCCTCTCATAGGTTCAATTCAACCAATAGGACAACCTCCTCTTGAGACTGGTTATTCAGCGCAGATTTTCACAACAGATCAGACCTCAGAAATCCCTGAGCAGATAGCGATGCCAATGTTTGGAGAAATACCATGGTGGGAATACACAAGTCTTGACTCAAACCGAAATGGAATACATGATTCCCTTGAAACCGCGACGGGCCCAGTAAATGTGGGGCTCTCGTACGACCACACACCTACTACAATTGACGAAGCAAGAGTACAGGCACTCGGGCATAATGTGAACCAAGTTCTTCATTCTGTAGATGCTTTACTTATCGGCACAGTCAATGCTTCTGATGTTTGGGTATTAGCACAACTTGATGGCGTAGTGATGGTGGAGAGGTATGGTTTTCTCACCTTCTACGGTGATGTTCAAACACCTGCAGTGAAAGCAAGTAATTCGTCATATTATCCAGTTGGGGCTTGGGATTTGGGGGTTTCTGGGGATGGAGTAAATATTGCGCTCACAGATACTGGTGTGGACAGCGAACACCCCGGGTTAGAAGGGAAACACATCGCTGGATATGACGCAGTTTGTTATATGCACAGCGATCCTACATGCGCGCCTACGGCGCGCGAAGATGATGGCTCGTTTGACCCTGATGATGGGAATCAGCATGGAACTGCGTGCATGGGAATGGCGGCTGCAACCGGTTTAGAAGCAGATGGCACACAATCTGAATATTATGGCAGTGCACCTGACGCGACACTTGTTGATGTGCGAATCGGTACCGATGTTGGTGCAGGACCGTTCGAGAATTATCTTTTGGAGCAACAATTCTATGAATCTGCGATGAACGGTGTTCAGTGGATTATTGATAATCGCGATACTGCATGGCAAGGTGTTGATGAGAAATATTACGGAATTGACATCATTTCATTATCGTGGGGCATTACAAGCCACGAAGGTGGTGGTTCTGATGGCGAAGATATGCACAGCCGCATCCTCAATGAAGCAGTAGCGGTAGGAATTACACCGAGTGTCGCGGCAGGAAATGATGGGCCTGACAATGATGGTTTGTCAGGTATGGGTTCGTCCAGTTTATCTGTCACAGTTGGTGCGACTGATGATATCAACACAATCAACCGTGAAGATGACACCGTTGCAGGTTATTCAAGCCGAGGACCACGCCGAGATAATGGTGACAGCAACCCATACAATGAGTTGAAGCCAGAAATTAGTGCTCCCGGGACAAATATCATTCAAGCCGAAGGATGTGTGACCTCTGCTCTATGTACTAATTTCCTAGGAATCGGCGATGCTAGTGATAACACCTACACAGGTCGAGGTTCAGGGACCTCATACGCAACCCCGGCTGTAACGGGTGTCATTGCTTTGATGATAGAGGCAAACCCTGACCTTGACCCGCTACAAATCAAAGAAGTTCTCAAGCAGACTGCTGAGCGCAGAGGCCCAGCATCTGCACCAGATGTTGACCCATACTGGAATCGGGATTTTGGATATGGCATGGTTGATGCTTACGAAGCGGTAAAACTGGTTCAACATTTGAACCAAACCGAACAATCTGCTAGCATTGACCCATATTTACAAAATCACCTTCTTGATTACAATGTGTCTGGTTCGACAGGCACCATTGTTGGTCATTCATGGGGTCAGCAAGGTGTTGTTGAGCGCGTAGAATTCCGCATAGGGGAAGGTGAATGGAGTGAAGCGACTTACGAAATTGTTGAAAACCTGTCTGCTGGTGAATCATTTAACTGGACTGTAGTGTTGAATTTAGATGGACTCAGTATTGGCAATCAGACGGTTGAAATCCGCGCTGTTTCAGGAGAGATGACATCTCTGCCAGTCCTTGTCACAGTTGAGGGAACTGGTCTTGGAATGGAATCATCTAGTGGAGGTGTTGTAGTGTACGCTCTTGGTTTGGCAGTACTTGTCATGCTCTTAGCCGCAGTTCTTGGCTGGAGAATGCACAGTGTCAGCAGTGAATTATCTAGGGGTTCATCTAATCTCAATCAATCAGTGATGGATGCTGAACTAGTTGTAAACGAAAACAAATCACCAACCGATGATTTTGAGTCACTCACAGTCACAGAGTTGAAGGATATGCTTCAACAAAAGGGCCTTTCAAAAAGCGGTAACAAGCAGGATTTGGTAGACCGACTTCGAGAAAATTGATTTTTGCCTCGAGCAGATTTGAGATTAGTAACATGGTATTGATAATCTCGGCATGGGTCGGTTGACTATGGCCGAGTTCAGCGAACGAGCGAACGCCATCCAGCCAACAGGCGTTCGCAAGATGTTTGATATGGCTGGGAAGGACTGCATCCACCTTGGTCTTGGTGAGCCAGATTTCCAGCCACCTGATACAGCAATTGAGGCTTTTTACCAAGCCATGAAAGATGGACACAACAAGTATACGACAACTGCTGGGCTAGCAGAACTCAGGTCAGAAATAGCAGGATTGTGGACTCACTTAGAACCCGGCCTGACCGAAGATGATGTTTGTATCACAATGTCGGGAACCAATGCTTTACTCACTCTATCCCTCTGTTTCTTGAATCAAGGAGATAAAATCCTCCTCCCAGACCCTTGTTTTCCTTTGTATGGTCCACATGCCACTATCACGGGTGCAGAACCTCAGTTCTACCCATGCACATTTGAAAATGAGTTTGTCCCCACAATCGAATCTCTTGAGGAATTAGTGGATGAGAATACTAAGGCTATTATCTACAATTTTCCGAGTAACCCGACGGGCGCCACTATCACAATTGAACAGCGCGATGAATTACTAGATTTTGCTCGCCGCCATGACCTTTGGCTGATAACCGACGAGGTTTATGACCGGATTATCTACGACCAGCCTCACGTTTCATTCTTAGGTGGTGGATATGACAAAGTTGTGATGATTCAATCATTTTCCAAGACCTTTGCTATGACTGGATGGCGTATAGGATACATACTTTCAAGCAATAATGAAATCATGGCTCAAGCCAAAAAAATGCAGTATTATGTGACAGCATGTTCAACCGATGCTATGCAATATGGTGTGTTGGCGGCGCTGAAGAAATCAGCATATTATCCAAGTGAAATGCGAGATGCATTTTGGCAACGACGCGATTTGATTTGCCAACGACTGAATGCTATGCCTGGTGTTTCCTGTCATGTTCCAGAGGGTGCATTCTATGTGTTTCCAAAGTTTAATTTCCCAGGATGGTCAAGTGTCGAAGTCGCTTTAGAGATTCTCAAAGAAGGGGTTGTTTGCTCACCGGGCTCAGCCTTTGGTAAGGCGGGTGAAGGTCATCTTCGTTTCGCATATACAATTGGGGTTGAGAAAATTGAGGCGGCTATGGATATTGTTGAATCAGTGTTGGCTAGAATCAAAGATTCACCACCACCCCAACAGGTAGCCGAATTTTAGGTGATTTTTTGATTGAAAGTATCTTTCAACTCCTCGGGGGATTGATTTTTGCATTATTTTTACCCCGTCTACCTTTGATGATTTTACCGAGATTAAGTGTTATGGAGGGTCAATTAGCACCGTTTCCGATGCCACAACCAGTTGACAAACACCTGATATCACAGATGTTGATAATGAGCACATTATGGAAACTCTCTTTCCTATTTGCTCTAATTCCATTGGCGGTTGGATACCTCATTTTGACATCTTTCCCCTCACCAATTGCATTTGGTCTATTCATTGGTGCTGGATGGGCGATACTTTCTCGTCTAATTCCAACGCGTGGATTCTCTTTCCCCAACACTCCATACTCAACAGAGTTAATTCATGAGTTGAATGAAATCCGGATTAAGGAGCCAACCTGCTGTGATTCAGCAGAGATAGTTTGGGAGACCATTGCAGTCCGATGTCAGAATTGTAAAGCATCTCATTTGGACCGAGCACGGCCAGATTTGGGCAGACTAAGGAATGATGGATTCATCGGAAGATTGAGGTTACTTTTCCTTGATGGCCACCCTATCATTAACAATAATCTAGACGATTGAAATTAACAGAATTCAAGAAGTGTCAATCATCATCGTAAAAATTTGATTCTGTTGTCTCTTTTGCTTTAGCAAGGGCTGACAACATCTCAACTTTGTTGCCTTTGACAAGAATTGCTTCCTCACTTTCATCTACATAATCCGGTTCACTTCCACCATTGTCATCATCATTCTGTAAATCTGACTCTTCATCTTCAGTTTCAATTTCTGAGCCATCAGTCAGAAGGAGTTGCCCGGAGTCTTCCAAATCTTCCCATTGTGATTCGGTATTGACTAGCCAATCAGGTAGGTCATTTCTCCCACCCCCTAGAACAGCCATGGTTGTAAAAGTGGCTAGAGGGAGAACTGCTAGAGCAACTAACATGTCGAGGAAGGAGGTTTCAGGAACCTCGACGTTGACGGGAAGGAAAGCCTCAATAATGCTTTTTTCAAGTGCTATTTGTTGCCACTGGGAAACATCTGGCTGAATGAGGTCGAAGGCAAATCCAACGATTATTCTGCCTACCAGCCAGAGAATTAAGACCGGGAACATCCAGTTTATTTTTGTCACAGTGACTAGAAATCTCCGTACAGTCGATGCCGCGCCAACAAATCTTTGGGCAAAATTAGGAAAACTTCTGAGTATTAATGCTAAAGATACAAGATAACCCACCATTGATAATTCAAGTAGACGATTAGGGATTAACCAATCCGAAGGTACGAACTTTAACATCAGTAATGGACTGATGGCAAGTAAAATCTGAAGCGGCGCTGCTAGCATTTGCAAACCGCCGTGAACCTCCAAAAGTGTTCGTTCACCATCAATCATTTCTCGGTTCACAATCTGCATCATTTTCCCCGATGGTGATGTAAGAAGATGAGTTCTAGCCCGATCAACCATTGCCGCGTCCTTGATTAAACGGCTGGCGCCAAGAACCGGCATCCAGCCGCCTTTATCAGCGACTGAAACAGGCATCCAGCCGCCTACCACTAAAGCGAGAATCAGTGAAAGGATTCCATATCCGAGTGAACCACTTAGAATCCATGGGATTAGGTCAACTCTGAGAAGAGCTCGCTCGCCGAGAATACCGCCAAAATCAATGAAATATGTTGCTGAGAATGCGATTGCAGGGGCGAGTAACACTTGGCCACAAACAATAATGGTAAGCCAAAACCTCTCTAGGAATGTACTTCTTCGCTCTGCCACGCTCCGACCCACTCTCACTTTGAGCCATATTCTCTTCGCTACCACTGAGGGAAAAATGCCGATAATTCAACCGCCGGTATTTCGCCAAAAAGGTAGGGAAATGCGACATCTGTCCTAGACAGATGCCAATCAACCTTTTTATCTCGATTCGGTTGGGGCCACTGTTGATGCGAATGAGCCGGCTGAAATCTGTGACCCTTGCTTTGTTGTTAGTTGCTACATTAATTGCTCCTATTTCAGCAAATGTAGGCGCTTCAGGGCCAAAATCAATGGTTGATTTTACGATTGAAGATATTTCCATTGGGAATTCCTCAGTAGTCGCCTTTCAGTGGGACCAACCAGACGGCACTCAGAAGGATTATTTCTTGAAAGCATCTGTTTTACCGATACAAGTCACTTTCAAGCAGGCTGGCTCTTCACTACAGACAACTGCTGCCACTGGTTTCATCGAAGTATGGCACCCTGTAGGGGTGAAAGTGGCTGAATGGAATTATTCCCTGTCTCTCTCAGGAGGTCAATCTGTAATTCATGAAGTTGTTTGGACTGCAGAAGCGGCTCACAGCCATCTCGATGAGAATGGTACACTAAGTGGAGGGTACATCATCAAGGGAGTAGTTGATGCTGGAATCGCAGAAGGCGATACCTCAAACGATGTTACAGAAGAGCACGTCCCAATCGCTATTTTCTTTGATAACATGGAGAAAGGAATGTGTGGAGACAATGATGGTGACACTACCATGGATTGCCCTGGAGAAACTTACTACAATCCTACATTTGCCTCTGTTGGCCTTGATGCCAACGACCAAACCGATGGACATGGTCCATGGCAGATGGATGAATCATCTGGATTTGTAGGCACAAAACACTGGCGCCATTCGGTCCCAGGCCAGGATTATGTTAGTAATGGAAACGACCATATCGTGTGGGGTTGGTTGATTCCAGGCGGCACGACTTGCGAAGACCCCGGTCATGGTTTGGGTTGGGGGATAACCGCAAACGAACTCAATGGACTATACTCTGCCCCATTCTGCAAGGTTTCACTTACTGGTGGCAATTACATTTCAATGCAACTTGCAACTCAAGCATGGGGTGGATTAGGTCTTGGTAATGATGAAGTCTCGATAGAAGCGACTTCTGCTGGCGCAGTGATTGCAACTAAAAATCTGTCAGAATCTGGAATAAGTAGTGCTACTGATGATTGGACGCCAGTAATCTGGGATGTGGGCGCTAACACAAGCACTCAGGTTTTCAGTTTGAGTTACCATTTCAAGAGTGATAATTCAGGGGCTTCAGCAGGTTTCCATGTGGACCAATTTGCACTCTTTGGCATAGAGAAAGTTCAGGAATATACAATCACAGTCAACTGTGACAATCCAGAGACTGGTTATCTGGTAATTCCTGCCGACCCTCTGCCTCCTTCACTACATTGTACTCTGACGAACAACGGCTACCGCGAAAAAGCATTGCAAATCCTTTCCTTAATTGACAATGAGACATGGATGAATCAGTATTCACCTATCCGAATTGACTCGAATAACATCAATGACCATGATTACAGTGTGCCGTTAAATCCAATTGGATACAACGAGACTACAGAATTTTGGGTAAACCTGACAATTCCACCCGGGTCAAATGTAGAGCAACTTGAGTGGAATGTTTCACTATTAGATTACTATACAGGCGAAGCAAAGGAAATAATTTCCATACCTCTCTCAGTGGGTGCTTCCTATTCTGTTGATATCACTCATTACAATCCGAGCGTAGTCCCAAATATCGCTCCTGATGAGTCTGAACTTGTCAAGTTTAGACTTTCTAACACAGGAAATCAAATGGCGTATTGGAATCTAAACGCTTACTTCAATCGTAGTGATTGGGGTAGTTCGCATTACAGGTTCTTGGATGCTGATGTAAATGGAAGCGAAATCACATTCATGCAGTTGTCAAAAGGCGAAGACCGTGACTTCTGGGCTGAATTCACTTCACCTACGATGCTTTCCCCTGGCCTTACTGAGGTGACAATTCAAGCCGAAGGACAATCTCCAGCCACTGCTCAAAAGACGAGAAAAATAAGTATTAACACACCCCAAGTTAATGATTTAACCATGGTTGCTTCTGAACTACAAATTACTGCCGAGGCCGATGGAAGAACTAGAATTGTTGAGATAGAGTTGACAAATAATGGAAACGCTCCAGAACGGTTTGACTTGTCATTAACTGCTGATTGGCGCCTTGGTGCTTCGGTTAGCCAACCTGTAACCGAAGAGATAGGTTCCAATGGAGATAGTTCCACTATCCTTCTTGTGATGCCAATGCCATATGGTATTAGGCCGGATACATATTTCCTGACTGTTAGAGCATCATCACAGGAAAACCCTTCATTCTTCAAATTAGCACAGGTTGAATTGATAGTTGAGCCAACTTATCTAATCAATGTCGAAGATGTTGATATGAGCGGACAGACATTCCAAGGCGGTGCAGATGTCAAGACAATTTCGTTTGAAGTCACTAACAATGGTAATGATTATGATGAGTTTACAATTGAAATAGATGCGCCAGTTGGAATGAATGCTGAAGTGATTCAGAGTGACCAATACAACCCTAACAGCCCTCCTTCAGTAGCACAAGGTTCATCGGTGAACATCACCGTTGAGTATTCATTTGATATTGGTACAAACGGCCTCTTAGAAATGGTGGTTTCAGCTCGTTCAGTTCAGTCTGGAGGTGTTGCTGGTGGTAGCGGTTCTGCAACATTCCAAGTTGGAAGCCAAGGGTGGATTGATTTAACTCCCGGTACGATGGTTACTCTTGATGCTGAAGGATGGATTTTGGCAAATTTGACAATCCACAATCGTCATCCAACAAACTCACAGTTCATCCGCCTTGATGTTGACCCAGGGGATGCACGTCAGTTCTCTTCTGTACGCGTACAAAGCGAAGATTCCTCCTTTGTCCTTGACCCAGATATGAAGAGATCCGCCGCAATCAAATTCTCTCTAACAGAGACTCAATTTTTGAACATGCCAGAGGATGAAATGCTGTTTAATATCACAGTGATAGCAACTGGTGATGATGATGTTTCAGAAACGGTTGTCCAAGTGAAAGTGATTCGGGACTCTTTAGGTGGCGCAAATGCTGAGGCCGAGGGTGGCATCGGGCTTGTGAATATCATTGCATTTATTATCGGAGGAATTGTGATAATTGCTCTGATTGTAGTATTAGCCAAAGTCGTAATGTCAACAAACCGTGAAGAGGATGAGATACTTTCTCTAGAAGGATATCAGCGACAATTGGAGGACACATATGGTAGCATGCCATCCGCACCAGACATACCAGTGGGTGGGATAGGTGCCCCATCGCTACCAGTCACGGATCAAGTAGCAAATTCGGCTTATGGCGGGGCTGCAGATATCTTTGAGCAACAGATGACAACAACTCCAGCAGGTAGCCCACCAGCAGGCAGTCCACCAGCAGGTATCCCACCAGAACCCCCACAAGCAACACCTCCAGCCGGTGAAGTAGTGCCTGATGGTGCACCTCCATTACCACCCGGTGGTTTACCAAATGGTTGGGATATGTCTCAGTGGGTACATTACGGTGAGCAATACCTAGAACAACAAGGTCTCAAGTAAACCATCTCTCGGATAGATTCTGATTGAGAGGCTATTTTGCCGATTTTGGCTTTAATAGTTGATTTTTCATGAATCCTTTGATTGTCAAGTGAGCGGTTGCCCTTAAGAGGGGGGCGCGGGTCGCAAGCCCGCCCCATAGGGGCGAATATACCGGAAGTGGTTGAAGTGTACAACGGACAAGCACCAATTTTCATTCTCAAAGACGGAACTGACCGAGTTAGGGGCAAGAGCGCTCAGAGCAACAACATCGCAGCTGCAAAAGCGGTTGCAGATGCAGTACGTTCCACTCTTGGACCAAAGGGAATGGATAAGATGCTGGTTGACAGCATGGGTGATGTTGTAATCACAAACGATGGTGCTACAATCTTGAAGGAGATGGATATTGAGCACCCAGCTGCTAAGATGATTATTGAGGTTGCAAAAACACAGGAGCAACATTGCTACGATGGTACTACCAGTGCAGTTGTTATAGCAGGCGAGTTACTCAAGCGAAGTGAGGATTTGATTGATCAAAATGTTCACCCTACTGTGATATGCCACGGTTTTAGATTGGCAGCAGAGAGGGCGGTTGAATTACTCGACAGCCACTCTATTTCAGTAGCGGATGAGGACACCCTAGCAGAAGTTGCAAAGACTGCACTTACTGGGAAAAGTGCTGAGGCAGTCAAGTCATTTTTGGCTGATATCTGTGTTAAAGCAGTGAAATCAGTTGGTAGGGAAGATGATGGTGAAAGAGCAGTTTCACTAGATGATATCAAAGTAGAGAAGCGCCAAGGCGGTTCAATCAAAGCGAGTACCTTGGTTGATGGAATAATCTTGGACAAAGAGCGAGTTCACCCAGGTATGCCAAGGGCTGTAACCGATGCAAAAATTGCTTTGGTGAATAGCGCAATTGAAGTGAAGAAAACTGAAGTTGATGCTAAGATTCAGATTACAGACCCAAGTATGTTAGCAAAATTCTTGGAAGAAGAAGAAAACTATCTGAAAGGATTAGTAGAGACATTGCAAAACTCTGGGGCGAATGTTTTAGTTTGCCAGAAGGGGATTGACGACATCGCTCAACACTATCTTGCTAAAGCAGGATTGTTTGCAGTCCGCAGAGCCAAAAAGAGTGACATGGAAGCGCTTTCAAAGGCAACAGGCGGACGTATTGTGACCAATATTGACGACCTAGCAAAGGGTGACTTAGGTAATGCTCTGAAAGTTGAAGAGCGAAAAATCGGCGACTCAGATATGGTTTTCATTACTGGATGCCCTGAAGCAAAGAGTGTGTCTGTTTTGCTTCGTGGTGGAACAGAGCATGTAGTTGATGAATTACGCCGTGCTTTTGATGATGCAATCGGTGTTATCAGTGTGGCTTGGGAAGATGGCTCCGTTCTCACTGGAGGTGGAAGCGTGCTTGCTGCATTGAGTCGTGATTTGCGAATATATGCTGAAGGTATTGGTGGCCGTGAACAGATGGCTATTGAGGCATTTGCAGGGGCTCTTGAGGTAATCCCTCGTACGCTTGCCGAAAACGCTGGACTTGACCCAGTCAACACAATCATCGAATTACGAAAGGCTCACGCTGAAGGGAAATCAACATTCGGAGTTAATGTATTCGAGGGTGGTGTCATGGATATGCAGGTTGCACAAGTGGTTGAACCAACAAGGGTTGTTGAACAAGCGATTCAAAGTGCTACAGAAACCGCAGTGATGATTCTTAGAATTGATGATGTCATATCATCCAAAGCCGTCTCGGGAGGCGGAATGGATGGCATGGATTTTGACATGTGATGCAGAGGCAACAAGCCGCCATCCCATGTTCTGCCTTCACTCATTTGATTAGAATTAGAGAGAATGTAAGATGCAGTCTGCGCGGTATGTTCAATAATCGACCTACGGTCGAGCAAAGCACCCAGCCTAAGCTGGGTAGGTGCCAGCATGTCGGAAGTTGTAGTCTGGATTGCTGATGGCTGTATCACCTGTGATGCATGCGAGGAAGAGTATCCAGAAGTTTTCAAGGTGACAGATGATACCTGTTACATCACAGCAGATTCCAGAACTGATGGTGGATTTGACACTAATGAAGGGGCAAAATCATCATTAAAATCCGGCTTGGATTTAGAGGCAATCCAAGATGCTGCGGGCGGATGTCCCGTAGATGTCATCATGGTTGAAGTTGGAGGTGGAGGAGATGCCGCCGAAGAAGCAGAAGCAGAGGTGTCTACATCTGATGCAGTTGAACCAGTTGAAACAGCCCCTGCTGTGATTGAGGCGTCAATTGATGGGGACCGCTCTCTTCTCGTTTTATCTGGTTCACAATCCGGAAATTCTGAAGGGATAGCCGCAAAGATTGGCAAATTAGCTGGCAATTATTCATTAGAAGCAACAGTCAAGGGAATGGATGAGATTCAAATTGGTGATTTGTCCGGTTATCAGAGAATCCTTGTCATTTGCAGTACTTGGGGTGAGGGTGAAATGCCCGATAACGCCGAAGACCTGTGGAATGCAGCGAATGCTGATGGCGCCCCCTCACTTTCAGGAAGCCACTTTTCTGTGTGCTCTTTAGGTGATACAGCCTACGAATTTTTCTGTCAATCAGGGATCGATTGGGATGGATGGTTCGAAAAGGTAGGTGCAAACCGAATCACACCAAGGGTTGATTGTGATGTTGATTATGATGCCATGGCTGATGCTTGGCTGTCTAATGCATTAGCACACATGGGTTCCGTTGATGGTGATGGAAACTTCAATGAAGAGATGGTTGCGGTTCTCAAAGAGAAGGCTGCAGGCGGCTCTAAGAAGGCAGCAGCAGGATCAGCGTTTGATATTCCTGAATTAGTCGGTGAAGAAATCCAAGTTAACGCACGAGTTTTCCGGTATGACCCAAAATCTGGTCAATCCGGTCACGATATCTGGCGTTGTGCAGTTCCTGGCAGTGTCAGCGTGTTGGAGTTACTTCGATTGCTAAAAGCAACTGAAGATGGTACTCTAACATTCCGTGATGGCAATGCGGATGACCCAACGACTGCCATTTCAGCAAATGGTAGAAATATTTTACCCGGTAGAGTAGCAATCTCAGAAATTGTTAGAGATAAAGATGGTGAATGCTCACTTAGAATTGACCCTCTGTCAGGGTTTGATGTAATTCGTGATTTAGCCGTTGACCATACAGATTATCAGATTCACCTTGCAAACAGCAAGCCTTGGATGCACGCGACAACCCGTGAGGGAACCAAAGTTTCTCAAGGAATTATTGGGACAATGGATGCTGTTACAGCAGAAATGCTTCACACTGCCTCAGATTTCCCAAGTTGCCAATTACTTCACGCTTCGAGTGACACAGTACCTCACAACCGTTCGTACATCGGGCCAGCAGTTATCGCTCGCCTGTGGGCTCGCTACAATGACCCACGTACATCACAGAAAGGAAAAGATGGATACTTAGCAACAATTGAGTCTGAAAATGGAATCAAGGCTGAGGCTGATTTAACTTCGATGTATAAATCTGGTAGAGCATCGAGTGGGGCCGGAGCAAGTTTGTTAGAAGCAAAAAGAAGGACCCTTCAAGACGGTGGATTCACAGGTCGTCATGGTAAGCACGTGTGGTGGTTTTCTGAAACAGTGAAACTCTCTGGGCGACTTAACGAGACAGTTTTGGCAGGCGCGACCCTAGGTCCATTTGGCATGGCAAAAAACGCGATTTCCGGGGTTCTCCCTCGTATGTTGTTAGGGTTCACTAGAACAGGTGGTCCAATGATCAGAGATTTACAGGCATTGGCTGTGCCGCCAGCAAGCGTAGGTAAGATGCCTAAGATGATTAATTCTTCAGTAGATGACCATCATGAGGTGGTTGCTATCTTCAATAAATTCGACAGGAGGTTCTGAAATGGCAAAAAATAGGTATGCATATTTCCCAGGATGTGTAACTCTTAATTCGGCTAGAGAAGTACAAGATGCGATGCTTGCATTGGCCCGTGCTTTAGATATTGAATTAGTCCCACTCAATGGTGCCTCGTGCTGTGGTGCTGGAGTCATCAAACAAGCAAATTGGGGATTACAAATCGCGCTTAATGCGAGAACATTTGCTCAAGCCGAAGCCCAAGGTTTGGATGTACTTACTCCTTGTGCTAGTTGCCAAGGGAACATGTCAGAAGATTTCATCAGATTAGCCACAGATGTTGATTTGCGTGAGCGAGTGAATGAACAATTGGAGTCAATTTGTGGTCTAAGATTTGAGGGCACGATGAAAATGCGCCATCTTCTCCATGTTTTAGTAGAAGATATTGGCTTGGATGTCGTATCCTCTGCAGTGAAAAATCCAATTGATTTCCCAGTTGCTGGGTATTATGGTTCAGTAATGCAACAGGATGGTGCTTGTGGAGATGATGATATTTATGACCCACATTACTTCGAAGATTTGATTGAGGCCTTGGGCGGGCAACCGGTTAATTATGACAGTAAAGCGAAAAGTGTCGGTTTCCCATCCTTGCTATCTGAGGAATCAAGCGCATTGAAAATGACTGCCTCAGTACTTTCTGATGCAAAGAGTGAGGGTGCACGTGTTATGGCATCCGCTTGTCCTCTTTCACACATCAATCTTGATACCTACCAAGTGAAGGCTGGTCGGGTTTCTGGTAGCGATGTAGAGATGCCTGCAATACATTTACCAGAATTGATCGCTTTTGCACTTGGTGCTTACAACGATAGGTATGCACAGTTGAAGACTAGAGTACTCGTCATGGGTAACTGAAATGTGTTTAGTCTCGTAAGACTTCTAAGATTGTTCGAGCACTTATTGGGCCGATTCCAGTCACTTGACAAAGTTCTGCTTCATCCGCTTGAGTCAAAGCCTCTATAGATTTGAAATGATCTAGTAAACGCTTTGCAGTTGCTGGTCCAATATTTGGTAGAGATTCAAGAAGGTGGAGTTTATTTGTCTGTTTTTTTTGTTCTTCTCTTTGATCTAATAGGCTTCCTTTTGAGGCGTCTAAAATGACTTTTTGTTTAGTTTGAAATCCTGAATCAATTATTGTCTCTGCCGCATCAATCGTTGTTTTTTCATCTAAGCCACTTCCACCTGGTACTTGATTTTCAAACCATAAATTTCGTGATTTTAGTTCATCATCATATTTCATGCGCGCCCTCGCCTCTTTTGTTAGTGCACCTAACAAGGCTTGTTCACGGCGTGCGGCGATGATGAGAAACCGCGCAGTTTCTTCTCCATCTTGAGTTGTGACGACTGGAAGCCCTAAGTCAATTGTCAATGTTGCCAATGCGCCCATCAATGCGTTGTTATGAACTGCTCTTTGCGTGAAAAGACCTCCGCCTTCAATCAATAATAGAGGGCGCGGGGCAGATGCAATCAATCGGTGTGCTTGTTCGAGTAATCTTCCATCCAGAAGAGAATCAACAAAATCTCGTACACGTTTTCTTTCAACAACCACTCTATCACCAATCTGGAAATCGCCAATTGCCAAGGTTTGGACGTCGACTTCAACCCCTTGTAGCCTAAGAGTCGCAGCAATTGTAGTGTTCAGTTCACGATGGTCCACAACAATTCTGCATGGGATATCTGCTTCGTGGGCTAGAGGGTCAACGGCTTCTGTAGTTAATGCTTGAACGATATCTTCAGCCGCTCTAACTGCTAGTTTAGCAATATTTTCGTCAATATCTAAGTCATTGCCGTCAATCCTAGTTTCATCTTTGTCATCTGTGATAGCAGATGTAGGTGCAGATGATGGAAACGAATCGAGTCCAGTTTGCCCTCTTGGACGTAATCTTGAAGGCTCTTTTTTGTATTTCTTACCCCTTTTTTCACTCAGTGTCTCACTGGCATCTGTAACTGATTTTTGTCCCTCCACAGTTGTGCTGATGCGTGATGTTTGTTCACCCAGTTCAGGTGCTAGGCGCTCCATTTCAGATATCATAAATGCGTGAGCAGAGCCAATAATTCCATTTTGTCTGACTTTGAATGACCTCAATAATTCAACTGGATTATCATCAACAGGACGACCCATGCTTCTTCTAACTCTGTCAATCGCATGTTTCATCTTCTTCTCACGAAAAAGTGCTGATGCTCGAGCTCCCTCATCTCTAGTGTCTCTAGCGATTAAGATATGAACAGTTCCAGCCCGATGCCTTCCGGTTCTCCCGCGTCTCTGAATCGTGCGGATTTCACTGCCAACTGGTTCATAAAAAACTACAAGATCGGCTCTTGGGACATCTAACCCTTCTTCTCCTACAGATGTTGCAACTAAGACGTTACATTTTCCTTCTCTAAATCTTTGCAGGCCTTCTAGTTGGGATTTTTGCGTCATCCCTTCGCTCCCATCTCGGCTTGCCTGCCCAACGAATCGTTCTGGTTTTGCATGGTCTGAATCTTCTAAGCGTTTGACAATTTCATTTACAGTATCTCGAAAGTGGGCAAAGATGATGACGCGGCTTTCTGGGTGTGCTTCTAACTGGTCAAGAACTAAATTTACGGTTTTCCCGACCTTCTCATGTAACTCTGGGCTTGCCTTCAAATTTTCAAATAATTCAGTGATACGGCTGTCATTGAAAAATGCAGACGCACCCTTATCACCATTTTCACCTGAATTTTTTACCCGCCCAAGATACTCTCTTGATGCTGCCACGCCTTGGCTGAGAAGATAACCAATGAGGTTCAGGAGTCTTTGTGCTTGTGCACATTGCCTAGCCGCATTATATGCCAAGCCCTCTCCTCGTACAATAGCTCCTTGAATTCGCCCGCGTGTTTCATTCAATTGACTGCTCGTCGCTCGACCAGAGTGAACATGGTAGCCCAACCTTCGAAGTTGGTCAACGAGATGTTCTAACCACATTTGCAAAGGTGCTGCCATCAGTTTTAATCCATCATCGACATCAACAAACACCTCTTTTACTTGTAATCCTGCAGCATATGGTGCTAACAACGCGTTTTCTGCAGACCGAGAGTGAATACGCTTCAACCCAAGACGCTTACAAACCTCCTCAACTTGTTCACGATTTGAACCAGGACTTGCAGTTGCACCCAAGATTAAGGGGTCATTTGCAAACTGTAAATACAAGTCCCCTACTTCTGCGGATGAGTGTTTTCCCGTTGAATGATGGGCCTCATCCGCTACAAGAATGGTCACATCTGATAGGTCAATTGACCCTCGATTTACATCATTTCGAATAACATGAGGAGTTGCAACTATAATTTCAGCAGCAGCCCAACGTTTCTGGCGTTTACGCCAATCTATAGACCCGGTCATAGATGTTATGGAATCGTCAGATTGCTGATTCTTAATTACTGCTTTTAAATCTACAAAATGCTGATTCACCAATGCATTTGTTGGTGCAATTATCAAGGCTCTGCCACCAACGGTATGAAGTCTCTCTGCAATTACCATCCATTCAATTGGAGTTTTTCCGAGGGCCGTAGGTAGTACCAACAAGGTTGGAGCACCCAAGCAATCGGCCACTGCTTCAATCTGATACGCCCTCGCTTCTACTGACTCTGCAGTGAGGCGAGGATGCTCAATAAAAGCGGCCATGAACATCAATCCCGGAGGTCACGGTTCTAAATGATTCTCACGTTTTATAAGAATTGAATCCTCGAAATCATGTAAATTATAGTAGCAAAGCAACACCAGATTTGATAACAATAATGGGTTATCAAATAGTGCTGAAATCGTGCCATGAGGCCTTATTATCACATTTGCCTGATGGGTGGGGTTCATATATGGCAGGTTGGTCGGCGAGACGCTCACATAGTGAGGTACCAGACACAGAGGGCTATGCAACAAGCAACCCACAACTCGGAAAATCAAATCTGAAATCCGAATCGTGTCACGGTGGCTCCTTTGCTGTGAGAGCCGGCATTGCGCCGCTTCGGCGGCTTACTTTGTCGCAATATACCACCGAAAAGAGGAGGAGACCCAAATGGGAGACAGACACAAACCCAAGCGAGGAAGCATGGCTTTTGGCCCGCGTAAGCGAGCCCGTCGACAGACAGGTCGAGTCAAATCTTGGCCAAGTAATGGGAATGGCGAAGTCAAAATACAAGGTTTTGCAGGATACAAAGCAGGAATGAGCCACGTTTTGATTCGTGATGAAAACCCTGGCAGTCCTAGTGCAGGTCAAGAAATCAGAAAAGCGGTAACAATTGTGGAAACCCCACCTTTACAGATTCTCGGTATCCGTGGATACCACCAAACATACTACGGCAAACAAACTGCTGGAGAGGCATGGGCTTCTGGCGAAGAAATCGCAGAAGCACAACCAAATCTTGTTCGCCGAGTACCAGCCCGCAACTCTCACTCAACTGAAGAGCACATCACTGCTCTAAAGGAAATGGCGGAAAAGGGCAAACTATGCGAAGTTCGCCTAATTGTCTCGACCCAACCAACTAAGGTCAAGTCAATTCCAACCAAGACTCCAAACATCATGGAACTTGGTCTAAACGGTAGTGATATCACAAGCCGTATTGCATGGGCCGAAGAAAGACTCGGTCAAACATTGAAAGTTTCAGATGTATTTTCAAATGGTAATGATCTTGATGTTATTGCAGTCACCAAAGGAAAGGGTTGGCAAGGTTCAATCAAGCGCTGGGGAATTAAACTCCTAAGCCACAAAAACAGCAAGCGTCGCCGTCAAGGTGGAAATATGGGTGACTTCGGAACAGGATATGTTCGAAAGACAATCCGTCAAGCAGGTCAAACTGGTTACCACCAGCGTACTGAGTACAACAAGAAAGTAATTCGTATATCTTCTCCTGATGAAGATGAGGTTACTCCAGATGGTGGTTTCCTAAGATATGGTGAAGTTACCAACGATTACATCATTGTGCAAGGTAGTCTTCCTGGCCCTTCAAAGCGCCTCCTAAGATTCCGTGAATCAGTCCGCCCGCGTAAGACACAGAATCCAGTCGACATCACTTACGTCAGTACATCAAGCAAGCAGGGGGTCTGAAGATGAAGGTTAAGATGATGAATCTGGTCAACACCGTAGACCAAGAAGAATTTGAAGCAGGTTTACTTTCAGAACATTATTCTGTTGCTGCTAAGGCAGGAAAGGCAATTGAACTGCCAGACTGTTTTTCAGCAGATATTAGAGTCCAAATTGTGCGCGATGCAGTTCAATCTGCTCGTGCTAACCGACGCCAGCCATATGGTCACAACCGACACGAAGGTCGTCGAAACCCACAACCGGGTATGAAGCACAGCGTTGAATGGTGGGGTAAGGGAAGAGGTGTTTCCCGAATTATGAGAAAGACTGGTCAAAGCACTGGTGCAGAGAACCCTCACACACGTGGTGGTCGTAGAGCCCATGGTCCAAAGGTCGAGAAAGACTGGACAATGAAAGTCAACTCAAAAGTTCGCAAGCAAGCTCGCAATTCCGCGATTGCTGCTACAACTAATAGTGATACAGTGGCAAACCGTGGTCACCGCTTTTCCAACGATGTTAAATTCCCCATAATCATAGATGGATATTCAGAAGAACGCGATGGTAAGAAAGAGAAGTACGATGTTGAAAGCATCCCTCTTACTTACTCAACACGCAAATTCATCGCTATGATGGAAGGCCTAGGTCTTGGTGACGATTTGAACCGAGCAAAGAATGGTCGTAACATTCGTGCGGGTAAGGGCAAAATGCGTGGGCGCCGTCGCCGAACACCAAAGTCAATTTTACTTGTAGTTGGACAACGAGACGGGTTAGCAAAGGCTGCTAACAATGTTTCTGGCGTTGATGTCGTGGCTGCCAAAGACCTCTCAGCAGAGGACTTGGCACCTGGCGGAGACATGGGACGTCTTACTGTTTGGACTAAGTCAGCCATCGAGGCACTGGAGTGATTGAAATGGATCCATACAAAGTTATCGTAATGCCTTGGATTACTGAGAAAACTCTCGAGGCTCGTCGAGTAGCGGATGTTGAAGAAGGATACTTCGAGAATAACAACCGCCTCGAATTTATTGTTCATGCTGATGCTACTAAAGCAGATATCAAGGAGGCAGTTGAGCGCCTGTTTGAAGTCAAGGTTGCAAAAGTAAACACTCGTATTTCCAAGATTGGCAAGCATGCCAGCGTCAAGATGGCGCCAGGATATGATGCGGATGTAGCGGCACAAAAGTTGAGTGCTTTCTGATTAAGGTGGTGAAGAAATGGGAAAACGTATTCGTGCACAACGCAGAGGTTCAAGCCCCAAAAACAGGGTATCTAGTCACCGCTTCCCCGGCGCGTCACGCATTCCGCGTGGTGTAGAGGAAGTGGCTACAGTGATGGAGTTAGTTCACAGCCCAGTTCACACCGCTCCTTTAGTTAGGGTCCGCTTTGAAGACGGAAGTGAAACACACTTGGTTGCAACCGAAGGGATTGCAGTCGGTCAAGAGATTGCAATGGGTGGTAATGTCAGTCTAAAGCCAGGAAATATCACTGAACTTGGTCAAATTCCAGAAGGAACACCAATCAACAATGTGGAACTTCGCCCCGGTGACGGTGGCAGAATTGCCCGTAGTGGTGGAAATTCTGCAATCCTAGAAACCCGTATGGGTGACAGAGTAAGAATTCGAATGCCTTCAGGTAGTCTGAAGGATTTGCCAGCAAAATGTCGTGCAGCTATCGGTATCCTTGCTGGACATGGCCGCTCAGAAAAGCCTCTGATGAAGGCTGGAGCGGCACATTACAAGGCAAAGGCTCGTGGTAAACTCTACCCTACAGTTAGCGGTGTGGCAATGAATCCAGTTGACCACCCTCACGGTGGAGGTAACCATCAGGCGGTTCACGGACCAAATTCAATCGCGCGTACTGCACCACCTGGCCAAAAGGTCGGACACATTGCGCCTAGTCGCACTGGAAAGATGCGAGGGAAAAAGAAGGAGTGATGATTCATGGCACGAAGAAAGAGCAAAGGATTCCGTAAGCCAAAGGCGGTCCGCCGTGCAGCAAGGAAGAGAAAGATGGGTGTGGCGGAACGCCGAAAGCGAGAGTTCACCTATCGAGGTTACACAATCCCAGAGTTGCAACAAATGCCACTCTATCCACCTGAGGATGGTTCCGACCAAGTCAGTATCATTGAGTTGGTACCTTCACGTGTTCGCCGTTCTCTAGACCGTGGTCTTCCTCGTGAGTGTGAACATTTCTTAGAGCGAATCACAGAAGCAGAAGCGGAGCAGGTAGTTCGTACCCACCGTAGAGATATGCCAGTCCTACCAGTAATGGTTGGTAAGTCAATTGGAATCTACAATGGCCGAGATTTCGTTAATATCGAAGTACAGCCTGAAATGCTTGGTCATTATCTCGGCGAGTTTGCATTGACTCGTCGTAAGCCTGTACACACAGGTCCTGGTGTTGGTGCTACCCGGTCAAGTAAGCACGTGGCATTGAAGTGAGGTGAAAAGGATGAGCAGAGATAGAAGTAAACCGCAATCTGGCTACACCCAGTTTTTGACAGGTAATCGCCTAGCAACCGCACGTGTGACTGGTGTAGATGTACATCACAAGCACTGTGTTCAAATCGCTCGCAAGTTGAAGGGTATGTATGCCGGTTCTGCAATTGAGTTCCTTGAGGATGTAATTGCTAAGAAAAAGGCAGTTCCCTATGTTGTTCGCTCACGCAAAGGTCGTGGTGGTAACACTATGGCTGGGCACAGAAAAGGAAAGATGGGTCCAGGGCGATATCCGAGAAACGCTTCACAAGTATACATCAAATTAATTCAAAGTGCAATGGACAATGCTCGTCAACATCACGAAGATATTGAGGCAGAAGAGATGCTAATCACTCATTTGGCTGCACACCGCGGACAAATTGCTCGACATCAGCGCCCTCGTGCGCGTGGGCGCGCAACAGCATCTAACCATTACAAGGTAAATCTTGAATTGTTCCTTGAATACTTTGGCGACGATGATGAAGAAGATGATGGAGATTTCTGAGGTGACATAAATAATGGCAAAAGTAAATCAAATCCGTCATTTCGTTGATCGTAATGTAGAGCGCCAGTTGGTGCGCGAATATCTCCTAAAGGAAACAGAGCGCGCTGGTTTTGGTGGATTACACTTTGAGCGTGCTTTCGATAATACATCCATCTGTACAAAAGTCACTTTGCAGGCTGAGAGAGTTGGTATGGTAATTGGCCGCCGTGGAAAAGTCATCAATGAACTTCAACGACGCATCCGAACAGACTTCAATTTGGAAAATCCAAAATTACAAGTTGAAGAAATTGAGAATCCAGCACTTAATGCTCAGGTTATGGCAAGTAAGTTGGCTAGTGCTCTAGAGCGAGGATGGTACTTCCGGAGAGCAGGTCACAGTAGTGTACTCAATGTCATTGAGGCAGGTGCAAAAGGTTGCTTAGTAATCATTGCAGGTAAATTAACAGGTTCACGACACCGTACTGAGAAGTTCCTCAAAGGGCACATCAAGTATTGTGGGGAGACTGCACTTACACACATGGACGTTGGTCAAGCAACTGCTGTTGTAAAACTTGGAACCATTGGTTGCACAGTTGCAATAATGAAGCCAGGAACAAAATTACCACATGAAGTTGACATTATCAGCAGAATTGATGCAGGCTTAGGTCCGTACATCGCTCCAGCAATGGCTGGCACAGAAGGCACCGAAGATATCATCGAAGAATCGCTTTCAGAAGAAGAAGCAGCCGAAGAACTGGCATCACTTGAAAAATTGCAAGAAGAACAAGAAGCAGTTACTCAAGAATCAACAGATGACGACGATGACGCTTCTGAAGAATCAGAATCAGGGTCAGAGGAAGAATCTGCAGAAGCAGAGGCTACCGATGCTGAACCATCACAAGAAGAGGAGGCAGTTGAATGACTCACCTAACTGCTCGTGAAATTGACAATATGTCTCTTGAGGCACGCAAGAAGCGCCTGAATGAATTGCAAGAGGAGATGCTTTTGTTGCGTGCAGAGCAAGCTCTGGGCGGTTCAGCAAGTAATCCAGGAGCATACAAGCAAGTGAAGAGAAGCATCGCTCGCCTCAAAACAAAGATGCTAGAATCAAGACAGGAGTAGGAAATTAATGGCAAGTATCTGCAATCTATGCGGCCTACCTGAAGAATTATGTATTTGTCAAGAAATAGCAAAGGAGCAACAAAAAGCAATAATTTCAACTGTTAGAAGGAGGTATGGTAAGATGGTCACAATAGTAGAAGGAATAGAAGATACTGCTATTGATATCAACAAACTTGCCAAGACTCTGAAGTCCTCATGTGCTAGTGGTGGCACAGTAAAAGGGCGAGTCATCGAACTTCAAGGGGACCACAAGAAAAGGGTCGCGAAAGTACTAGAGCAAAATGGTTACCAAGTGGAGGTGCGCTGAATGGAACACTGGCACACATCATGGTTAGCTAGTACTCTTGAGGTGGTATCTTCCACCGATCCTAGTCTCGTAGGTCGTTCAGGTACCGTGGTTAGTGAATCACGAAATACGGTTACAGTTGAGGAGCATGATGGAATGTCCATTTTTGCTAAGAATACAATTGATTTTACAATTGACAACAGTGAACCTGTTGTCGGGTCGAAGGTCTGTCAAAGGCCAGAAGACAGAATTCAAAGAAAATACAGGAGGAACTGAAATGCGAGACATCGGTATTGACGTGATAGAGCCAAAGGGCGAATGGGATGGCGATTCAAATTGTCCATTCTATGGAAGTTTGAGAGTTCGTGGTCAGATTATTGAAGGGACAGTGTCAAGAGTTGGCATGTTGCAAACAATCGTTGTAGAGAGACAACACACACGTCACATGAAGAAGTTCGAAAGAATTGAGAAGAGAACCCGTCGTTATTCAGCTCACTTACCAAGTTGTATTGGTGATGTAAATGTTGGAGACTCGGTACGAATTATGGAGTGTCGACCAATTTCTAAGACAGTAAATTTCTGTGTTATTGAGAGAGGTGATTCAGAATGAAGGGGATTTCAAGTCGTGTAACACGCGGTCTGCCAACAGAGTCAAAGATGAACTGTATTGATAACAGCGGAGCAAAAGTTGTTCAGTTGATTTCAGTGCTAAATCTTGGTGGGGTTGCTCGCCGATATCCATCAGCCGGTGTTGGTGATATGATTAACGTCACAGTCCGAAGAGGAACTCCAGAACGTCGCCGACAAGTATTCCGCGCAGTAGTAGTACGTCAGAAGCGTGCATATACTCGTGCAGATGGTACACGTGTTCAATTCGAAGACAACGCATGTGTGTTAGTATCCAACGAGCGTGGAGAATTGATTGGAACTGATATCAAGGGACCCGTTTCCCGTGAATCGGCAGAAAGATGGCCGAGGATCGCAGCAACTGCGAAACAGATTGTTTGAGGTGATATGATGAGTAGTACGAAACCAAACAAGCAGCGAAAGAACGCAGCAAAAGCGCCAATTCATACCAAGCGTAAGCGCATACGTGCTCGCTGCCTTGACCCAGCATTCCCTAATGTCCGTAATGTCACTATTCGAGTTGGCGACATAGTTTCAGTTCACAGAGGTGACTGGGGTAACCCTGGTCATGACAAGGAAGAGGGTGGCAAGCGTCTTGGCGGCACCCGCGGTAAGGAAGGGATTGAAGCTAACGTCATCGGAGTTGATGTTAGAACAGGTCGTATCTTTGTAGAAGGTGTTAGCCATTCAACCGCTGAAAGTAAAGCAGAAGGAATTCCACTACATGCATCTAATGTTGTTGTCACTAAAATTGATGATGGCGATGTTGTCCGCTTGAAGAAATTGGAAGAGCGAAACGGAGGCGATGAATAATGAGTGCAAATCACAAGAAGCGATTGGCAATGCCCCGAAGTTGGGCAGGTGCACGAAAGACCACCGTCTGGATTTCCAAGCCAGACCCTTGTGGTCATCCAATCGACCTCTGCATGTCATTGACTGTTGTTGTCCGTGACGAACTTGGTTTGGCTCAAACAAAGCGTGAAGTCAAGCGAATGCTTGCAACTCGAAATCTAATGGTTGATGGTGTAGTTCCAAAGAGTGCTGACCGAGGTGTTGGTCTGATGGATGTCCTTACAATTGGGGAGCAAAACTACCGTTGTATTCTCGACCAAAGTGGGAAATTACGATACCCTGAAATTTCCGCAAAAGATGCAAAATCAAAGGTTTGCAGAGTTAATGGAAAGAACACAGTACGTGGAGGAGTTACTCAGTATAACCTTCATGACGGAAGAAATATTCTTGCCGATGACGCAAATCTGTACAAGACAGGGGATAGCCTTGTGATTTCTTTGCCAGACCAGAAAATAATCTCTCACGTTCCATTTACTGATGGCACAAATGCCTACTTAGTTGGTGGAAGCCACGTGGGGACAATAACAGCAATTCAGAGTTTGACTGTAAAGCGCTCAAGTATGGAAAACGAAGTATCGTTCACCGATTTTGGAACTGTTGAGAGAAATGTATTCGTTATTGGTGACACAAATTTGCCGGAGGTGGGTGAATGAGCAATGCTAACCCTATGCTAGAACCTCGAATCACTAAGGTCACTTGCCACATCGGTGTTGGTGAGGGTGGTGCCCGATTACAACTTGCAGAACAAGTTCTATCTTTGATTACTGATGGAAATCCGGTTCGAACAATTGGAAAAACCACAAACCGTGAATTGAAGATTCGCGAGGGTGCTCCAATCGGATGCAAGGTTACACTTCGAGACCCTGAAAAAATCAAGAAGTTCCTTGAGGATGCTTTTTGGGTACGAGAAAAGACTCTACCTGCTTACAATATTGATATGCAAGGCAACCTGTCTTTTGGTATCGCTGATTACACAGATTTCCCTGAAATGAAATATGACCCAGATATTGGAATCTTTGGTATGGACATCAATGTCGTACTTGAGAGGCCTGGTCACAGGGTTAGTCGGCGCCGACGTTTGAAGGCAAAGGTACCTGTTTCTCACCGTGTTACACGAGCAGAGGGACAGACTTGGTTCAAAGAACAGTTCGGATTAACACTACTGGAGGAGTGAAGATGGGAAAAGATGCAGGAATTCGTATTGGCCGTGAGTCGGGATGCCGTCGGTGTGGCCGTAAAAGAGGTATGATTCGCCGGCATGGTCTTCGACTATGCCGCCAGTGCTTCCGGGATATCGCGCCGGAAATAGGATTCAAGAAGTACAGTTGAGGAGGGATGAAGATATGCAATTTGACCCATTAAATGACGCGTTTGTAAGCATTTTCAATGCGGAGCAAGCCGGACACTACGAAGTTACAGTAAACCCAGCGAGTAATCTGCTTGGCAGCCTTCTTGGCATTATGTCTGAGCGTGGCTACATCGGTGAATACGAGAAGATAGAGAATGGTCGCGGAGGCGGCTACAGAATCGAGTTGGTTGGTGCAATCAACAAGTGTGGTGTAATCAAACCACGCCATGCTGTGAAGTGGGCAGAATTCGATAAGTGGGAGTCAAGATACCTCCCTGCTCAAGATTTCGGCCTTCTCTTAATGACAACAAATCAAGGTGTAATGCACCATTATGATGCTAAGGAGGGTTCAATCGGAGGCCGATTATTGGCCTACGTGTTCTGAGGTGATTACTATGGTGAAATTAGATCAGATTATTCATCTAATACCTCTCGTAGAGGGTGTTTCAGCAACTGTTGACGAGGCTACCTTATCTTTGACTGGTCCAAATGGGTCAACCTCGAGAGAGTTTTCCCACACCAAAGTAAACGTTTCTTTGGATGGTGACAATGTAGTCGTCCAATGTGAATTGCCAAGAAGTAAAGAAAAGGCGATATGTGGTACTTGGAAGGCTCACATCAATAACATGATGACAGGAGTTACGGATGGTTTTGAGTACCGCCTCAAGGCAGTTTACTCTCACTTTCCAATGACTATGACTGTAAATGGCTCATCATTTGAAATCAAGAATTTATTTGGTGAAAAGGTACCTAGGGTCGCAGACCTAAAGTGGACACCAACTGATGTACAAGTCAAGGTTGAGAATAAGAGCGATGTTATCGTTTCTGGAGTTGACAGAGAGAAGGTTGGTCAAACAGCGGCAATAATTGAGCGTTCGTGTAAGATACGCCACCGTGACCGCAGAATTTTCCAAGATGGAGTATACATTGTCTCGAAGGGGGCAAACTGAGGAGGTATGATGTATGTCTGAATATAGTGATATGACAGTTGCAGAACTGAAAGAATTGCTGAAGGAAGCTGGATTACCTGTTTCAGGGAAGAAGGCTGACTTGATAGTTCGATTAGAAGAAGGTGCAGGCGACTCAAGTGATGTTGTTGAAGAAATTGAAGAAGTCGCTACCGAAACTGTTGACGATGTCTCCGAAGATGTTGATGACGATGACGACGACTTCGATGATTTCGATGAGGAGTGGGACGATGAGGAGATGATTCACGTTGCACGCCAAAAGCCAGAACTGAGTGATACAACGAAAGATGCACTAGCAACTCGTTCAGCACAAGCCAAGAAGCAACCTGCATTCCGCCGCCAAGAGTGGTATCGATACAAGCGATTGTCTAGAACTGGATGGCGAAAGCCCAAGGGTATGGATAGTAAACAACGCAAAAACAAGAGATGGCGCACTCCGATGGCTAGAGTTGGTTTTGGAAAGGTTGCAGATGCGCGTGGCCTTCACCCATCTGGATTCAGTGAAATCATGGTCCACCGACCTGATGACCTTGACCAGATTGACCCTAAAGTCGAAGCAGCACGAATAGGCAAGCGAGTAGGAAACCGAAAGCGAGCAGCAATTCACGAGAAGGCTGACGAATTAGGAATTCGAGTCTTAAACCGAAGGAGGAATATCTGATGCAGTTGAGTAACCAGAAGCGATTAGCAGCGGAGATTCTCTCAGGACAACTAGGCCAAGAAGTTGGTCTTAACCGTGTTTGGATCAACGATAACTACCTCGAGCAGGTAAGTAGTGCTGTCCAAAAGGAAGACATTCGCGAATTGATTGAAATGGGCTACATCAAGGCAAAGCCAGTACAGGGGACAAGTCGTGTACGCGCTAACAAAACCGCGGCTCAAAGAGCCAAGGGGCGCCGTAAAGGGCAAGGCAAGAGAAGTGGTACTGCAAATGCACGATTCCCACGAAAGCAACGCTGGATGCGAACTATTCGTTCACAACGTCGAGTACTCAAAGAGATGCGTGATGATGGAACATTAGAAGCGAGCCAATATCGATACTACTACCGAAAGGCAAAGGGTAACTCATACCGAAGTATTGCTCACATGAAGACGAACATGAAACTCGATGGCATCAAAGTTGGAGGCGATGAATAATGGCACACGGAAAGAATCAGAGACGCAAATATGCTCGCCGTGAACACGGTTTGACAGATTACCGGCGCCGACTCAAGTTACTACGCGGAGGGCAGCCAAGGGCTGTAGTTCGGGTAACCAATACTCAAGTGATTTGCCAACTCGTTGCTTACGAGCCTAATGGTGACAAAGTAATTGCTGCAGCAACTGGTGCATCAATAGTTTCAGATTTCAAGTGGCCAAAGGATGCATCTCGAAAATCAGTTCCTGCTTGTTACATTGCAGGAATGGCATTAGCAAAGAAAGCAAGCGATGCTGGCCATGGAAGCGCGGTTCTAGACATTGGTCTAAGTGCTTCAACAAAAGGAAACCGAGTGTTCGCCGCCCTAAAGGGAATGGTAGATGGTGGACTTGAAATTCCACATGGTGAAGAAATTTTACCAGATGATGGCAGAATTGCAGGAAATCACATTTCTGATAAACTTGCAAAATCTGTTGAAGCCAGCAAGAAGGCAATCAAGGGGGCCTGAATAAATGACAGAAGAACAGCCAGCACCCGATACAGTCGAAGTAGCACCAGGTCTTGCACTCGCATACACTCCTGAGCCAGAAGTTGAACAAGGCCGTCATCGCCGTCGAAAGGGTGGTTATGATGCAATGGCTAACCTCCGCTCTTGGACTCCAAAAACACGCTTGGGTAGAATGGTCCGAAATGGTGAAATCACAACTTTTGAGCAAGCGATGAATAGTCGTTTGCCAATTCGTGAGGTTGAAATTGTCGACGCCCTACTTCCAGGCTTAGAAGATGAAGTCATCAATGTCAATATGATTCAGCGTATGACTGACAGCGGACGAAGAGTTCGGTTCAATGTCATGGCCGCTGTTGGTAACAACAACGGATACGTTGGTCTTGGAATGGTCAAGGGGAAGGAAGTCGCGGCAACAATTCGCAAAGCGATCGACAATGCAAAACTCAACATTATCCCAGTAATGCGTGGTAATGGTTCTTGGGAATCAGGTGGTGGTGCAGGTTCTAGTGTACCATTCAAGATTACAGGACGAGCAGGCTCTACGAGAGTAACTCTAATCCCAGCCCCTGCAGGTAAGGGCCTAGTCATCGGTTCAAAGGGTAGGGTAGTACTACGTTTGGCTGGAGTTACCGATATCTACTCACGAACCCACGGACAAACCAGAACCACAATCAATTTCGCGCGTGCAACTTACAATGCATTGCAAAACCTCAACAAATCCAAGGTCAGTGCTGACCAGAAGAAAAAATTATTCATGTCAACAGGTAGGGTGAACGAATGACTTGGTTAGTAATTAGAGTTCGTTCAAACATTGGTATTGAGCGTTCAATCAAACAGACGATGAGTCACCTAAATTTGACTCGAGTTAATCATGCAGTTCTCATCCCTGAGAACGAAGTTTATGCTGGGATGCTTCAGAAGGCTAAGGATTACATTACATGGGGTCAGGTTGATGAAGCAACAATCGCTAATTTAATCACAGAAAGAGGGCGATTGATGGGTGATAAGCCAATCACAGATGCTGTCGTAAAGGCTGAGACCGATTTCAAGAACATCAAAGAGTTTGCATCATCAATAGTTGCAGGCGACTCATCTACAAAGACAATCGCTGACATGAAGCCAGTGTTCAGACTTCACCCACCAAGAGGATCAAAGGGATGGGGTGGAATCAAGCGTCACTTCACAGTTGGTGGAGCATTAGGATATCGCGGTGAGGCAATTGTTGACCTTGCTGGGAGAATGATTTGAGGAGTTGAAAAGTATGCCATCACGAACAAATAAATTCCGAGGACGAAGCCGCTACCACGGCCGAGGCAAAAAAGCAGGTCGAGGTGCTGGTAAGAGAGGAGGACGCGGTAATGCTGGTCTAAACAAGCACCGCGTCATGACACGAATCAAGTATATGCCAAACCATTGGGGTATGCAAGGATTCAATCGTGACCCTTCTCTATGCACTGTCCATGTCACAGTAAATGTCAGTCAACTTTCTGACATGGCTGATGATGATGGAAATGTAAACTTAGGTGATTATCATATTGACAAGTTGTTAGGTAGTGGACAGGTTAACCAAGCCATCTCAGTAACTGTTGAACATGCAAGTGCGAAGGCAATTGAAAAGATTGAGGCCGCAGGTGGTTCAGTCACCCTTTCTGGCGATGATGACGACGAGTGGGAAGAGGATTGAACAACCTCCTGAAAAAGAAACTCTGAAATGATGAAACGGAAGGCGTGAAAAAATATGGCAGTACGAAAGCCCTCAGCATTTGGCATAACAGCCGTATCTGTCATTTATTTCGGCGCTCTATTTTGGTGGAAGAAGGATGACCTTCTTGGTGCTGATAGAGATGCTATGGTTTACGCTGCACAAATGATTGCAGTAGCGGTAGCTTACGTTGCTTGGGTATTGTGGGCAGTTCAAAAAGACCTTCCCGATGGAATCAAGCAAATCAAATTCATTGGCTCAACTGCTAAATTCCTG
Organism: Methanobacteriota archaeon; assembly: GCA_016845345.1. GTDB lineage: Archaea > Thermoplasmatota > Poseidoniia > Poseidoniales > Thalassarchaeaceae > MGIIb-Q1. Next base: position 47,947 of record JAERSV010000057.1, on the reverse strand, counting down.
ATGTGGCTTTCAATCATGGCGGGATTGTTCTTCTGGGCATTACAAGATGATAGCCAAGTTGGATTCCTTTTCGTTGGAATAGGTTTACTGGGATTAGGTGCTGCCTTGGCATTAGCCTGTCTAGTTTACACTGGTGAGGAAAGTAGTCGGCTTTACGCGCTCAAGCGTTTTGTAGATGTTTACCCATCTATCACAAAGCCAGATGGTCACGTTCGCTTCAACCAGAAATTGATGACCACAACAATCGTTCTCATTCTTTACTTCATGATGACCAATGTTATGATTTGGGGATTAGCAGATTCCACAATGGATATCTTCTCATCATTCCGAGCAATTATGGCTGGTGCTTCAGGTTCAATCATGCACTTAGGTATTGGGCCAATCGTTACTGCTTCAATTGTCATGCAGTTGTTCGCGGGGGCGAAAATCATCAACCTTGACTTACAAGATTCCGAAGATAAACAACTCTACCAAGGTGTTCAAAAGATTCTCGTTCTCTTGATGATTCCTGTCGAGTCAATCCCACAAGTGTACGGGTTCCTCGACCCTCACGAGAATATCGTTGCGATGTTTGGTTTGGGCTGGGCGAACGCACTAATTGTTCTGCAACTATTCCTCGGTTCTTACCTTGTTTTCCTGATGGACGAACTGGTCAGTAAGTGGGGTATTGGGTCTGGTATTTCGCTATTCATTGCCGCTGGTGTGGCACAATCAACCTTCGTTGGTACTCTCTCGCCATTACCCGTTTCGCCGGGTGCTTACAGCATACAGAATCCACCGTCAGGTGTGTTGCCAATGATATTCTATACCTTGCGAACGGCAACTAATTCTGAGTTAGTTTCGCAGAATGGATTTGAGCTGATATTGCTTAATCACGCGAATCCGCTGATCGCGTTATTTTCGTCGATTATTGTATTCTTGGTTGTAGCCTATGCGGAATCGAGTAAATTGGAATTGCCATTGACACATGGGAAAGTCAGAGGACATCGTGGTAAATACCCGATTCGTTTGGTTTATGCGAGTAACATTCCGGTTATTTTGATGGCTGCTTTGCTGGCAAACCTCAATATGTTCACTCTGCTATTCTGGAGCCATCCTGTGCTCTCTACAGTCCCTCTACTAGGTGCTAATGGGGCATGGAGTATTGCTCCTTGGCTTGGTTCTTATGAAGTAGGTTCAACCGTTGCTTCTGATGGATTTGCTTGGTATGCCTCTATGGTGAGCGGGGTTCAGTCCTGGCTATTACCGCTGTTAGATCAACGAGGTGATGGCTTTGGTCACGAACTGTGGCAAATTATGTTGCACGTATTTACATACGTATTTGTGATGACACTCGGGTCCATGGTGTTCGCGAAATTCTGGATTGAAACTACAAATATGTCAGCTAAGGATGTGGCCAAACAAATTGAACGGACGGGCATGCAGATTCCCGGTTTCCGGAAAAATCCGGTGGTTTTGGAGCGCATTTTGGAGAGATATATCCCCCCAGTCACGCTGTTTTCGGGGGCCTTCGTCGGGCTGTTAGCAGCAGGTGCTGACTTGCTTGGAACGGTAGGAAATGCAACTGGAACAGGGTTGCTCTTAGCCGTAGGTATCATTCTTCGAACGTATGAACAAATCCAGAAAGAGCAAGCAATGGAAATGCATCCATTCATGCGAGAGTTCTTCGGTGCCGAGTGATTTCGGAGCACCAAAAAGCAATCCTGTATGGCGATTGACACGAATATCCCACTGCTCCAGCAGAGTGAATTCGGCTCAACCAAAATCAATCCTGCAGACCATTTGGGGCGAATGATTCAACCCAGAGTAATTTGCTCGAAGGTATCCGCACGGAGTGATTTCAGCCCAATAAAAGTCATTCGCACAGAGCATTTTGCAAGAACAATATCTCTCAGAGTGGATGATGTAAACGCATCCCGGTTGAGTGATTTTGAGGTCTTGGGATCATTTTCCCAGGTGGGTGAAATCACTAATTAATCAGTAATTTTAGTAATATTTTTCGGTCAGATTTAGTGCTAATTTGCTATGATATTTCTATCGGTTTTTTGAACATTTTTTATTCAATTTTTGGCAGCATCTACATGATACCTATTTTCATCTCATATCAGATTAAAAACGTGGTACTGCACTACATTGGTGCTGAGTCCTAAAACTGGCCCGATGAGTCATGTTGATATAGGGACGGCAGGTCGGCGGGATGCTACAACAATGCACGGCGTTGGTGTCTGAGTCCAGCAATGGGCGATGAAGAACACCATCTCGCATACGCTGTAGCCGAGGTAATGCTGCTGCGAGCTTGGCTTGTGGCTAAGAGGTGATACATGTAATGACACACAATGATGTGTGCAAAGGAACAAATAAGGTGCAAAATAACCTTGTCAAAACCAATAAGTAACAGTTAGCGAACCAAGTCTCCTAGGGATTGAAAAGATTGAAAGTCGGTTTAGGCCGACATGAAATCCGGTTGATCCTGCCGGAGGCGACCGCTATTGGAGTTCGATTAAGCCATGCGAGTCTAGAGGCTTCGGCCTCGGCGTACCGCTCAGTAACACGTGGATAACCTGCCCTGTTCAGGGGGATAACCTCGCGAAAGTGAGAATAATACCCCATAGTTCACCATGCCTGGAACGGTTGGTGGATGAAAGCTCAGGCGGAACAGGATGGGTCTGCGGCGTATCAGGTAGTAGGGGGTGTAATGGACCTCCTAGCCCTCGACGCGTACGGGTTGTGGGAGCAATCGCCCGGAGATGGATTCTGAGACACGAATCCAGACCCTACGGGGTGCAGCAGGCGCGAAAACTTGACAATGCGAGAAATCGTGATCAGGGAACTCCAATTGTCCCCGTTTTTACGGGGTTCTGAATTGACTCTAAACAGGTCGAGTAATAGGGGCGGGAAATATCGGTGCCAGCCGCCGCGGTAATACCGAAGCCCCAAGTGGTCGTCGTTCTTATTGGGCCTAAAACGTCCGTAGCCGGTTTGGTACATTCGTGGGTAAATCAGACAGCTTAACTGTCTGAATTCTGCGAGCACGGCCAAACTTGAGACCGGGAGAGGTGTAGGGTACCTGCGGGGTAGGGGTAAAATCCTGTCATCCCGTAGGGACCACCAGTTGCGAAGGCTCTACACTAGAACGGATCTGACGGTCAGGGACGAAGCCTAGGGGCACGAACCGGATTAGATACCCGGGTAGTCCTAGGTGTAAACGCTGTGGACTTTGTGTCGGGGATTCTTCGAGGATTCTCGGTGCCGGAGTGAAGATGTTAAGTCCACTGCCTGGGGAGTACGGTCGCAAGGCTGAAACTTAAAGGAATTGGCGGGGGAGCACTGCAACGAGAGGAGCGTGCGGTTTAATTGGATTCAACGCCGGAAAACTCACCAAAGCCGACTGTTATATGAAGACCAGCGTAACGAGCTTGTCGGATTTTCAGAGAGGTAGTGCATGGCCGTCGTCAGTTCGTACCGTAAGGCGTTCTGTTAAGTCAGATAACGAACGAGACCCCCATCGTCATTTGCTAACCCTTTCTCCGGAAAGGGCGCACTATGGCGAGACCGCTGGCGTGAAGTCAGAGGAAGGCGGGGGCAACGGTAGGTCAGTATGCTCCGAATGCTTTGGGCTACACGCGCGCTACAAAGGACGGGACAATGGGCAGCTACTCCGAGAGGAGATGCTATCCCGAAACCCGTTCGTAGTTCGGATCGTGGGCTGTAACTCGCCCTCGTGAAGCTGGATTTCGTAGTAATCGCGTCTCAAAATGGCGCGGTGAATATGCCCCTGCTCCTTGCACACACCGCCCGTCAAACCATCTTAGTTGGGGGTGGGTGAGGCTACCTTTTATTGGGGTATTCGAGCCTGCCTTCGACAAGGAGGGTTAAGTCGTAACAAGGTACCTGTAGGGGAACCTGCAGGTGGATCACCTCCTAAGAACCTCGAAAACGCGGAGGGCAGGGTGCTTCGGCACCCTGTCTTCCCAACTTTTTTATTTTATTTTTCAAATCGTTTAGATGGTAGCAATTTTTTAAATTAGAAATCACATTGAGCGTAGTATTTCCTGTTTTTTGGTGGAATTCCTAAGGGAAAACTCAAAGGAAGGCGAGTTTGACCAACCAGAGCCAAAACAACCCAATCGTGATTAAACTTGAAAACCAGAATTTTGATCTGCGCATTATTCTATTTGGCCCTAGAATCTGGTGTGCGTGTGCGATTCGGAGAACCACATATAGAGAAGCGAGTGAAATGAGCACCTCATCAATTAGGCCAAGTGCCATTGCAGAGATACAGCCAGCGAAGTAGAGAAGCGGAGTCTGGAAAAGATTGTCAACCAAGTCATCGGCTTGTTTCATCTTGCGGGGTGGCTCACCAACTTGTTTGGTCTTGAAGTAAAGTGGATTCAATCCCTCTTCTCTAACAGCCCATTCACGTCTTAACCTCATTACGATAATCGCATATCCTGTGAGGGCAACTTGGGCAAGCATTGGTAATAGCAGGTGGCGTGTCTCCATTATTTTTCATTTGAGAGCATGGTTATTGAATATACAGGATATTTTCGGTTTTTTTGGGTCACTTTTCAGAATAATATCTATCAGTATAGAGTGTAGGGTTTCATCTAAATTCAAATCCGATACAGCCGATTTCTCTTACTTTTGAATACTGTTTTTTTCGCACATACATTAATTACCTTCACTGAATATGCAGTTTCATGGACGGAAGTAAGTTTCGAACAGCACTGATAGTAGCCGGATTGTTAACGTTGAGCATGATTTCTACGATACCTACGGTATCGGCGGAAACAAGCAATTCAGTTTCTTGGGGTGTAGAATATGAATGGGCGAACCTGAATGATGATATTCAGGAAATGACGGGATTACCTTATGATGATATCATTGAGGATATTGAACAATCAGCAGATTATGGTGGATTCAACCTCACAATTTTGAATGTGTATAGTGGTAGTTCATCAGTTTACGTTGAGCAGTGGGACGATTCTACTGAGCAACAAATCACCGATAATAGTGGAGATACTCACACAGTCACATCCAGAGTTACTGAAGTAACACTTCGCCATGGAATGTTGTATGATGCCGGAGTAATGGTGGATTGGGATGATAATACTGTAATGGGTGCTCCCTCAATGGAAGTTGTACTTTCTGCCGATTATGAGACAATTGTCATCATGGACTTAGTTTACACAGAATATGTTACCTCAGACCTGATGTTGGTAGGTTCTGACCTTGATGCTTCTGCAAATTGGGGCGTTGGTGCAGGAATGGGATTGTACGCTGATGTTTCAGGAAACGGCGATTCATTTGAGATAGATCTTGATGCCGGAATTGAAATGGGTTGGAGTGCTAATTCACTCAATAGTGAATGGCGTCTTGAACACCCAAGCAATGTTCTCAACATGATGAATAATGGCAATGATTTTGATTGGGAATGCGGTCATTTACAGTGTGGGAAAATCAGCGGTTCTTATGCAACTACACAGTCATACGACGTATCTTTTACAGGTTTGCCAATGGATGATTTTGGGTTTGAAGCAGATGCTTTAGACTTAGACATTTCAGATTCAATACCAGATGCTGGCACATTTGATTCAGATGACGATGACATGATTATGGATGAGGGATTGGAATTTGAAATGCCATATGCCTTTGGAGACGAACAAACAATCACGATTGATGATGGTGGAACTACCACGAGTGCAACTGGAGTAGCGATGGACCCATTTTCACCAGGGATGAGCCTAATGGTTGGTTATTCCTTTGCAAATGCTGTAATGGGCAGTGGTGACCAAACTACTGCTGCTGAAGCAATGGTGGAGGCATTTGAAGGTTGGACCGAAGATGCAGAAGAGACTGTTATGTTTGACACATTCACCTGTGATGATGGGGAAGAAATTCCTGTAGATTATGTGAACGATGGAGAGGACGATTGCGCTGATGGTTCTGATGAAGGGGTTGATGAAGAGGACTTAGTTTCAGAATTGGAGGATTTAGCAATGAATATTTATGGCGCTTTTGAAGAATCTGACTTCACTAAGAATTTGGAATCTGTTGGAGAACGACTAGAATTTGAGATGGAAAAATATGAAGATGTTGAAGTTGATTTCCCATATGTAGATGGTGAGTACAATGCTTTGTGGAGTAATGAACATTCTCGATTTGTTGGATTCCAACTACTTGGAGAAACAGAAAGCGGAAATGTCTACTCAGTTCTAGGCCCAGAAACTTCAGCCTACAACAATAATCCACCAGTTCAAAATCATCTGGAATATTTGGTGGGTGCTGCTGCTGAGGATGCTGAGGAATCAGCCGAGCGGTCTGTCACATTAGAGGAATTGGCTCCGGTTGCCGCTCACGATGTATCGGCAATCGTAACCGCTCTAGGCATCCATGCACCTGAAAGCATGATAGTTGAACCACCTACTTCAACCGATGAGGATGGTGGGCAATCTGATACCAGTGAAGAATCTACGACTGAAGGCATGTTTGGCTTACCTGCACCTGGTATCTTTTCAGTTGTATTCGTAGTACTTGGTGCTGCACTAGTGGCAGGATTCATGCCTCGCCGCCAAGAATGATTTACAGCGAGTGAGGCCAATGCGGACTGAACATTTGCGTCAAGGCGTATTAGCGGTAGCAGTAGCCCTACTTGGCTTGTTGTTGGTCCAAGAGGTGTGGTATGAGGTATCGGCAAGAGGAACTTATCTTGAAGGTCCAGTTAGAGAACCTACACTCTGGGCAAACTACACCATTGATTCAGAAGAGGAAAAAATTCAGATTGAGATAACCAACGCAACACCACTCTTCCATTATCTAAACAGTCGGGAGAACCTTAATGAAAACCAAGAAGAGGAAAATTTGAATTCGAATTTAGATGCAACCAGAAATTTAGTTGAAAAAGGAGTGCTTCTCACAGTCGCTTTTTTTGCGTTTGGGTCTTTGAGAAGGTGGTTCTCATGGCTTGGGCTTGGAATGTGGGGTTTTACATCGTTTCTTTTGATAATAATGGTGCCAATGAGTCTGTTAGGTGGGTATTCAGAGGGCACTGAGCCCGAGGCTAGAGGGGGGCTTGAAACAGGTAAGGAAGGGGGAGAGGATCAATTCGCTCACTCAAAATTTGACTCTACACTTTCACTGCACTCAACAGGGCTTGAATTTACATTTGATTCTTCAGGATATGACCTTGGATTAGTAAACGAATCTCAAAGAGACGCTTTACGTGAAAAACCTCCAGCCGATGGTGAAGAAGGTTCTGAGGCCTTCATCCGATTCGGCGGAGAAGTATCAGTCGTTCTTGGAGATGGAATAATTGCTTGGTTGGTTGTGCCATTCATTCCATTACTCTTTCACTTCTTAGGGTCTAAAAAGGAAATTAATTATGAAGAATCGGGGCATTCTGGTGCAGAAGAATCTGAGTAATTTTTCGTTGTAACCTCATTGTATAATTCACAGCCAAAAGTGATGAAGAATCCGAGTAATTTTTCGTTGCAACTTGATTTATAAAATTCACATTCTCTCAAGTAATTGATAATTCTAGTTAGAGCACTTTTCCACTGTGGGCGGGTGCTTGTCGCCAATAATTATTGATAATTCTAATTAGGACACTTTTTCATCTGATGCCATATCGAGGTGGCAATGACTCTTACAGATTCGGCTCTAGAGTACTGGGATATAATCGACGGAATGGATTGGTGGATTCGATTAATAATCGGTCTTTCATGCTCAATAATTGCTGGTGGTGTAGTGCAATTGATTGCCAAAGGCCCTATTGTCAAGTTGATTTCTAAAAGTGACAATAAATATGATGATACGATTTTTGACCTTGCAACCCCACTCATCAATGTAGGCGTGGTATTGGCTGGGCTATGGCTCACGATAATGTGGGTCTTTGAGAGCGATTCAACAAATAGTATGATGTTTGCAAAGTTGATAATAATAGTTCTTGTTTACATGTTAGCTCGTTTCGCAGTCCAAATAGTTGAATTATTTGTCCCTGTCATCATTGAAAACTTGAATAAAAGAGCAGATATGGATCTTGGAGGAGTAGAATCATTAATTTTCTCAGGTATGAAAATTGCCATTTGGGTAGGGGCGGCGATGGTTATTTTCGCGCAATTAAATATTGACATCACAGGTATTCTTGCTTCAGCAACTATCATTTCTCTAGTTGTTGGTATGGCTCTAAAAGAGACTGCATCAAATCTAGTATCAGGGATGATGATGGTAATGGACAAGCCATTTGAGGTCGGTGATAAGGTAACAGTGATGGGTGTAACAGGTAAGGTGGTTGATGTAGGGATAATGTCTACAAAAATCAAGACCGGTCAAGAACACCAAGTTGTTATTCCAAACAAGAGTATTAGTGGAAAGGAGGTCATCAATTTCGCAAAGGGGGGACCAGAAGAAACCCCAAAAAGAGTTAATTTGCGATTAAATATTGGAGTGGGTTATGATGAGGAACCTGCTCACGTGAAGCAGATGTTGCTTGATGTAGTTCGGGAATGTGACTACATTCTTGACTCGCCGCCTCCTACAGCACTTTTTAGAGATATGTTAGATTCTGCTTTATTGTTCAGACTAAACTGTTGGGTACGGGATTATTCAGATGAATGGGTCGCTAGAGATTGGATTCTAACCCGAGTCCTTGAGAGATGTATTGACGAGGACATTGACATTCCTTATCCACATATGCAGTTGAAATACGACCCAGCATCAGTTGTCGAGGAGAAAGCAGCACAGAATGCTGCTGAGGAACAAAAGAAATCTGCTGAAAAAGAGAGAATAAAGGCAGAGGCAAGGGTCAAAGAAGAGGCAGAATCCACTGCTAGGATGAATGCACGAAAGGAAATACGCGCTCGAATAGAAGAATTGAATGCTGCGCTTGAGGAAGAAGATTCTGTATCATCAGAAGATTCCGAAGATGGCGTCAGCCAGAGTCGTTTGGATATTCTTGCAGAAATCGAAGAGTTAGAACATAAACTCGATGAAGGCAGTGGCGATGATGATTGAATATTAATCTACTAATCATTCAATCCAGTGAGCAAGTTTGTCTACCAGTCTCTCGCGGAAAGTGAGAAGTTGCAGTTTAGGTCCGTCGATTGTCACAGTTACTGTCGAACCGCGTGTGAAGTGCCATTCATCCCATCCATCAGGGACACAGAATCCTCTGTGCATATCCGAATTAATTACTGTAGGTTGGTTTGTCCAGGCGAAGTACGAACCATCTTCTCTTCTTTCGTCACGAGGTAAATCTCTAGCACAAAATAAGTAATGGTCATGAATCATTTCCGGGTCAAATTTCATTCCCTCTATCACACAGATATGACGAAACCATGCACCCTGTCCAACAAATGTTGAGAATAACAAACCTGAAGAGCGTTGCATCAAATCCACTTTGTCATGGTTATCATCTGCATCGCGTTTGAGTCGATAACGGCTTGGTTGATACTGGTGGGTATTCGCGATTAGAAGGTCATTGAGAGCGGGGTCACAAGTGATACGATTGCCGCTTGTTGTGACAATTTCTGCTGATAATCTAGGTAGTAAATTGACTATTGCTTCACCATCCAATGCGGCCCGCAAGTCACTCGCGAATGTCGTTGAATCGCTGCCCATAAAGAATCCAAATGAGCCAGTGGGGTCATCATCCATTGGATGGCTGTTGACGCCCAATATTTGAGTGTCAGCATCAACATTATGAGCGATTGAGGTTAAAGTCCCGTCTCCACCTACAACAATTACTAGGTCTCGGCCGACGAAATCAGATCTCTTCACTGCTTCTCTTGGAACAAGTTCGTAAGATGTACCACGTTCTTCAGTCAAACCGTCTAAATCGGTTTTCAGTGATGCGATTGAAAGGTCGTGGACCTCTTCAAAATTCTTTTTGTAAACAACTAGAATGTCGGCGCCCATACCCTACACCCCCCTATGTGCTTCGCACCGCCGTTGGCTCTCTTGTCTTTAGAGGCGTTGTAGGCTAAAGTATGAAAAAGGTGGTCTTTCTCGTTTAAAATCATGAAGAGAGTGTTAATGCTACTTGTCGCAGCGAACCTTCTTTTTGCAGGGTGTATTCTTGATTCTCAGCGAATAGATGATGGCGGGATCGTAATTGATGGCGGTGGTAGCGATGCTTCTGCAATGTCTGGTGCTGAGGTGGAAGCATATCTTAGTGATGAAACAAACATGAATATCACTGCAATTGCTGAGGCTGAAGATAAAATTACCATTGAACTATATTCCAAGGATTTGGAAGATGGTGAATTATTGGAAATGACATTTACAATTGGTAAGGATGATATTTCTCAATTATCAAATACGGGGCTCGCAATTCAATCGGGAATGATGGCTCTTGAATACAGAGTGATTCAAGGCGCTTCGACAGATGTCAACATCATGGTAGGTAATCAGTGGTTTCTTGCGCGTGATATGGTGCCAGAATACATCGACCCATTTGTTGAGTTAGCATCTGAGGATGATGAGGATGGTAGTGGTGATGGCCTAGCTGATTTAACCCCTGATTTTGGTGTGTTAGATTTGGACCTATCAGACATGACTTGGACTGTAACGGTAGATGTGCCATCTACTCAACAGGTAGCCACATCTTCTAATGATACACACAGCATCATGGTTGAATTCCTTGAATTCCCACCGCGCTTGCACCAATTAGAGGTGAATTCTCATGACGGTAATCAAGCGATGAAATTGTCAATTGTTTGGGGAGATGATGCGGCATTAAATGTGCAGGATACCTATACAAAGACATCAGTGGATATCCAATTAGATGAAGAAACTGAAAGAGGAGATATTGAGGGCACATTCACTTGTGACAATAATGATACTGTACCATGGAGTTACGTCAATGACAATTGGGATGATTGTGGCGATAATAGTGATGAAGGGGTTGACGAATCCGAAATTCCCGATTCAATTTTTGAGTTTTCAGGGGAAGTAAATAGTGGCCATGAGCATGAGGTGCTAGTGGGTGACATTGAACTACGGATTGGCTCAGAGGATAGCGAAACTGAGGAGTTTAACTACTCTCTATCAATGAACATTGGTGATGGTTCGGTAAACTTGACTGACGCTGAAGGTGCATGGTGGGCGATTGAGTGGCAAGATTCTGACGAGGATGGTTTTGTTTCTGCTGGGGATGCTTACTCAGTTAAGACAAACAGTTCAAGCGCCTCAGACCTTGAAGTTAAGTTCTATGATAATTGGTCAGAAAGTTACGAGGGTGGGCCATTACCTGGGTTTGAAGTACTCCTATTACTGGGTGCTTTGGTGCTCGCTGCGTTACGAAGAAACACCATATTTCCGAGATAAAGTCATTAATTGGGCAACTCTACCGAGTTGACATGACGGGTGATGAAGTTGAGTCTGATAACTCAAATGATTTACCGTTAGATGATTCAGTTTACATTTCCGAAGAAGAAGACACAATGGAAAAAATGAAGCGTGGCTTGAAGAAGTTTGGAAAGGATTTGAAGAAGGGCGCTGAAGACATCGCTGAAAGTTCAAAAAAATTTACTACTAAATCAAAGGAGAAATACGATGCTGCTCGTGAGGAGCGGAAAAAAGCAAAGGCTATGAAAGATCCATTGAATTTCCCTTGGAGTTCACTATCTGTGGTTGAGTTGAAAGATAATTTGAAGTCTCTTGGCCTCAAAGTTTCTGGAAAGAAAGATGATTTAATTGAACGTATTTTAGAGCATTATAGGACAGAAATTCCAGAAATGGAAGATGGGACACCTCATCTGATTGAAGATTTAGAGCCTATGGATGAGAGCCCTCCTGCGCCAGATATTGATGAACTCATTGAGGTACAAGAAGAAGTGGTTGAAGAGTTGAGTCAATCATTTGAGGAAGTTGATCTAGATACACCTGCAGTCCAATTTGAAGGGTCTGAGCAATTGTATGTTCATGACGCCCCGAAAAATATCAAAATAAAGAAAGATTATTCATTCAAAGTTATCAATTATGTCAATTTCATTTTTGGCTTGAGCATGTTTTTCATTACACTGTGTATTTTAAACAAGGGTTTTGATTTTGGCTGGGATGTTGGATTCATTTACGATTTTATTGCTAATAGATTTGTTAGGTCATACGGTGGTATGAGTGAGGTACAAGTTACTTCTTTAGCAGGAACCTTATCTTTGATGTTGTTTTTCTCATCTCTGATGTATTTCAGTGGTCGACAAAAAGCTGCTGCTTTGTTGGCTGTAGCAACAGTTGTTGTTAGTATCGGCACTAGAGCAATTGTTGCATTTGTCACTACTGCTTCTGATAATTATGATGGTTTATTTTATCTGATGATTGATAGTATCGTGGCAATACCATTTTGCTTCTCTGTTTGGATTCCAGCTTTGTTTAAATCAAGTCTTTCCAATAATTCATTTTATCATTCAGATACATTCATATCTCCAATGGAACCAATTTCTGATGGATTATCGATGGAATCATTTACAGCAAATGGCCTTTCTGGGTTCATTGAGGGTGATGAGATGAATGATTTTCAAGTTACAAAGCCGAAGCGGCCAAGCAGAAGAGGTAGGGTAGTATTTTTTTATGAAGGATTTTTTTTAATTTGGGCAACTATTCTTTGGCCCGCTATATTCTACAGTTTAGTTGCTCTTGCTTCACTTGATTTTAGAAGTTCTCAAGGATTGCCCGCTGATTTTAATTCAGGTTCTATAACAGGTCAAGCAGTTTTAGCCCTATTATTTTTTATGGCAACGGTATGTACCTATGCGGTGTATAAATACGATCGAGAGGCTAGGGAAGGGCCAATATATGCAAAATCTAAAGCGGCTTATCATGAACAAATGGATCAATATTTGGGATTGAAGAATGCTTATTATGAGTTACAAGCAAAGAAACTTGAGGTTCAAGCAGAATCGATTTCAGACTATAATAAAGATAATTGAGCCGTAATAGCAAATTATCTGAGGCGAGGACTTGACCTATCAGCGGACTGGATTGGATGCGGTGGCTACTGCATTGCAAGAAATGGCTGACGGCGGCGAAGTTGTCAACCTAATTTTGGCTCGCCGCGATTCAGATTCAGAAGATTTGGGTGCGCTATGTGCTCAGGCTTCATCACTCGGGGTTGAGGTGATTGAGGTCTCGGATAACGACATCTCACGCATGGCTGTAGGTGTGGTTGTTGGCCAAAATATTCCGGAGGCCCTAGCACTAGTTGGTCGTACACCAAATGGCTCACTTGAAGAGGTTCTAGCAAGAGGGGGTCTTGTTTGGTTACTACACGGGATCACCTACACAGGAAATGCTGGGTTTTCTGTTCGGACCGCTGAGATTAGTGGCGCTGATGCGGTAATAATTGATGGCGAATTTTCACACGATGAAAGACGTACCGCTGAGCGGCAATCGGTGCGCGCACACCGATTCATCCCAACATTATGGTTGGAGTCTTCTGAGGTGGTAACAGCCGCAAAAGCCGCCGGTTTCAGAGTTCTAGCAATCGAAGATGTTGGCGTAGTGGAGCCATGGGATTGCGATTTAACAGGAGATATCCTTTGCGTTGTTGGAAGCGAAAGACATGGAGTTCCCCAATGGTTATTGGAATCAGCTGATGATATTATCAGACTGCCAATGACTGGTTTTGTGCCATCATACAATTTGCAAGTTGCAGTATCTGTGGTTGCCCTTGAAGCACTGAGACAGCGTCGTTAATGCTAATTTTGCTCTAAAATTTGTAATAGTTGACACATTTTCTAGTAAAGGTGAATTAGGGGGGGGGTGCCTCACATCAGTACATGGCAGCGGCAGAACGTGGCTCGTTCATGTGGGGCATTGTGTCAATCACCCAGATTTTCTTAGCAATCAAATTGATGGACGACCTTGATGGCTGGTTAACTACTTTGATTGGCGCCTCTGGCGCCGCTTGTGTCATGATTGCAATCGTTGTTTTTAGGGAAGAGCAACGAAACTTATTACTCACCCCGATGAAGAAATTACAGAAAGAGGTACATCCAGAACAAATGGCTAAACAAGGAAAGGGTACTTGGATTGGAATCGCGATATGGATTGTAGCCATGATTTTTGGCGCCATCGCTCTATGAGTTGTGCCTATGTTTGACGATGGTTCTGATGAATTGTTAGGTGGGCTTTGGCCATTCATGAAACGGGTTCTTCTTTTGCTGATGCCCTTTTGGGCTTTCTTGATTTGTTGGAGTTTAGGGATAAATTTGTTCATATCAGCAATTATTGCAGGTGCATCATTATCAATAATTCAGGTTTTTGAGAAAATGAAGTTGAAGCGACATTTGCAATCAAAAAAAGTCTGAGAAAGTGTCATTAAGTGTGGCACTGAGGGTGTAGCGGGTGGTCTTATCGGTATTGTTGATTGGGTGATGGAAATTGTTGGTGTATCTACACCATCAACTCTTGAATTGATTTTTTTGATGAGTGCATTTCTAGGAACTGCATTCTTTCTAGTTCTGATGGTTTTGATGCTGCTGGGTGATATTGTAGGCGGCGTATTTGATTCTGTTTTGGATACAGATTTCAGTATGGATTCTGACCTTTCCTTTGAATTGTTCAGTATCCAAGGTTTAGCTGCAGCGATAATGATGTTTGGATATGTTGGAATGTTCACAATCAAGGCCACTGATACCGAAGTATATGCGGTAATTGCAGGTGGCTTGGCGGCTACGATTTCCATGTATGGTGTTGGATTGATGCTCAAAGGGATTTCAGATCTTCAAGTAGATGGGACGATGAAGTATGAGGATGCGATAGGCCAACGCGGTGAAGTATATTCACGAATTAAACCAGATGAAACAGGACAAGTATCTGTTGCCGTGGATGGGACATTGCGCACACTAAAGGGACGCAGTAAAGACAAAACCCAACTTTTGGATAGCGGCGATTTTATCCGAGTCGTTGATGTAATAGGTTCAACATTGATTGTTGAATCATTGGATATTAATGAAGTAACAGAAGAGGAGTAGTGAAAAAATGACAGATCACACAGGTGCAGGCGCATGGGGCGTAATGATAATATTTGGAATTCTAATTTTGATGGCATTTATGTTCATCATGTTGGTGACACGCTACAAGCGGTGTGCATCTGACGAAATCCTCGTTGTGTTTGGTCGGGTGAAGGGCTCAAGAGCCTCACGATGTATTCATGGAGGTGCTACATTTGTTGTGCCTCTGTTTCAAGATTACAAGAAACTCAGTCTTGTACCGATGACGATTCAGATTAATCTGACTAATGCACTATCGTTACAGAATATTCGTATTCACGTGCCTTCAACTTTTACCGTTGGAATCAGTACTGACCCTATCCTCATGAACAATGCTGCAGAGCGTTTGCTTCACTTGAATAAGGACCAAATTGAAGAGATGGCATCTGAGATTATTTTTGGTCAACTTCGATTGACGGTTGCATCACTCACTATTGAACAGATTAACCAAGACCGTGACAACTTCCTTGAGTCCATCCGCACAAACGTTGGCCATGAATTGCACAAGTTGGGTTTGGAACTAATCAATGTGAACATCACTGATATTACTGATGATTCAGAGTACATTGACAGCATTGGGAAGAAGGCAGCAGCTACTGCGGTAAACGCGGCAAAGGCAGATGTTGCCATAGCAGACCGTGATGGTGCCATTGGTTCAGCAGAAGCGAACCGTGCACGTGATATTCAAGTTGCAGAGAATGAGGCAGAGGCTGAGAAGGGAAAGAAGGCTGCGAGAGCAGACCAGCGTATTTTCGTTCAAGGCCAAGAAGCATTGGCTATTGAGGGGGAAAACACCTCCAAGGCAAACATTGCAGAATACAATGCTGGTTTAGCAGAGAAAGAAGCAGAAGCAATGCGTCGTTCAGAAGTTGCTAGAAGAACCGCTGAAATGGAAGTTCAAAAGGCTCAGTATAACCTTGAGCAAGAAAGACTTCGTGCAGAAGAAATTGTGCGAGAAGAGATTGCTAAGACCCAGATAGAAATCGCTGCAGAGGCCGAGGCTGAGCGCCAACGCCGTATTGCCCGGGGTGAGGCAGATGCAATTCTCGCCAAGTATAACGCAGAAGCAGAAGGTGTGCAGAAAGTTTTGGAAGCAAAAGCAACCGGTTACAAGAGTTTGGTAGCAGGTGCTGGAGGAGACCCAAAGGCCGCGGCAACTCTACTAATGGTTGAGAAGATTGAGTCCATGGTTGATGCACAAGTAGAAGCCATCAAGAATCTAAAGATTGACAATATCACAGTTTGGGATTCAGGTGGAGATGGAGACGGTAGTTCAACTTCTAACTTTATCAGCAGTCTAGTGAAGAGTCTACCACCAATCCACGATGTGGCTGCGAATGCAGGGGTAGACCTGCCAGAATATCTCGGAACGGTATCGGAAAAAGAAAATTCA
This sequence comes from Methanobacteriota archaeon, assembly GCA_016845345.1. Taxonomy (GTDB): domain Archaea; phylum Thermoplasmatota; class Poseidoniia; order Poseidoniales; family Thalassarchaeaceae; genus MGIIb-Q1. Next base: position 31,564 of record JAERSV010000057.1, on the reverse strand, counting down.
GAATAATTTTCAGACAATGTTGGTGCGCGGGTTGAAGCCCTTGATTTGCTAATTTGCCCTTGAAAGCCCCTGACATAGAGCCACCAAACGATTGAAGTTGAGTTGGCATTCGCCACACCATGCGTCTACGTGCGTTTGCGATGTTAGTCATCCTCACGATGATCGCACCAACCCTGTCAGGATGTTTTGGAAGAGACGAACCTCTCGTTGAGAAGGAAGAATCTGTTTTTGATTTTGAGCAACCAATTGCAAACAATACATTCTATCATTTTTCAAACTGGACAAATGCGCTTGAGATGTCAGCAGACCAACTGAACTTGTCAGCAAATATGACTCCTATGTGGTCCTTAGGTACCTACTATGGGACTGGTTTTGACACCTTTGAACCAACAATTGGTATTACTTCATCGGGTACAATTGTCTTCACTAATCACAACGGTTTAGGCATGGGTACACACATTATTCGAAGCCAAGACCAAGGTCAAAATTGGGAAGATGTTGGACCATTTTTGTCAGGTGCGACAGGTCAAGTCGCCAACTCTAATGACCCGTATGTCTACGTTGACCCGTGGACCGACCGCATCATGAAATTCGATATGCATGCCTTAGCGGTAATGTTTGTTGAATGGTCTGATAATGAAGGAGAAAGTTGGAGTTTACCTTTCCCAGCTTCTGGAGTTTATACACCTCAAGACCACCAATCAATTGCTTCTGTCCCGCCAGGCCCTGATTTTTCTGGTCCACTTTTCCATGAAACAATCTATGTTTTCTGTATTAACACCGGGGCTCAAGGCCCAATTGGTGCTTTTTGCGATACCTCACTTGATGGTGGAATGACTTGGGAAGGGCAAGTAGCAGGTTGGCCAAATGGCGTTACACAATGCGCTGGTCTTCATGGTCATTTAATTGGAGCAAATGATGGTGCAATCTATCGCGGAAACCCGTCTTGTGATGGTCCTGCTGCATATCGCTCTACAGACGGCGGCCGCACTTGGAGCGAGCATACAATTGACACACAACATCAATCACGCGGCCATGAAATAGCACTTGGAACCGATGAAGCGAGCAACGTTCACGCACTTTGGGTTGCTACAGATGATTTGCCTTACTATTCGTTTTCATCTGACCAAGGTGAGACTTGGAGCAATCCTTTGATGGTTGCTCCACCGGGTGTGAACTATACTGGATTTCCAACGATTGCCGGTGGTGCAGATGGAAGAGTTGTGTTTGGCTACATAGGTGAATCAAATCATTCAGAGTGGTCTGGATACATGGGCATGATTACAGATACATACGCTGAGAATCCTCTGATTACCACAGTTGCAGTCAATGAAAAATGGGATTATCTAGATGAGACAGAAGATTGTGGTTCTGTGCGCTGTGGCGGCTTTGGAGATTTCATCGATGTTGTAATTGATGATGAAGGCAGACCTTGGATTGCATTGGCTCACAATATCTACAATGATGAAGCAATAATTGGTACATTATCAGCCGGGCCTGCTCTTCGTGGCCCGTTAGAGCCGCTAACAGAGTTACCACTTGGTGGTCCAGAGACTCTAAAATTGTAAAGAAATGGAATTCCTTGGGACTTGATTGAATCAATTGTTCATTCTGATTTCACAGGAATTTTTCCCCAATGAATATTATTCCAACCAATTTCATGCAAATAATAGAACAACATTTTCAGCGGAAACTCAAGAAGTATGAATTTCCCAGCAGTTTCGACTTGCCCAGTTAGGACAAAAGTTACTGCAGCCCCAGTTAAGGTCGCTATAATTCTCCAAAGAAATGTTTTAGCAAATAATCTACTTGTCGTGTAACGGCTCATGGCCGCCCGGTTGGCATAGAGCATATCCATTTTACGGAGGATTTTGTGTGAAGTGGTGGTTAATTTTGTTGTCCACGAATTACGGATTTCAAATTCAACACCTTCATTGAGACAGACCTCAATTGACCTGCTGTTGCTTAATCACAGTATCTAAATCGACATCTACGTCTTCTAAACCCCAATCCAAAGCGCTCCAACCGCGCTCATGCAGATAGTACAAAACCATCTTTGTCAACACCTCAATTCCAGCAATCCCGAACCCAACAGACCAACTTCCAGTTATGATTCTTGCAATAATGATGGTATCCGTCGTGGCGATGGCCCTCCATGTCAGGGTTTTCACGAAACTACGTTTTTTTCCGGCGTGTCCGGCACCCTCGATATGCTCTGTTATTACGTGTTCTACCATGCTATCAAAGTTCTATGCAGGTGGCTTGTAATTAACCCCTCCTATGGGTGAAATTCACAAATCTGTCAAATTGACTCGATAATGAGGGCAATCCCTTGCCCTCCGCCGATGCAGGCAGTAGCGATGCCGAATCCACCGCCTCTTAGCTTTAGTTCAAGGGCGAGTGTGAGAACGAGGCGGGTTCCAGTAGCAGCGAGAGGATGGCCAAGCCCAACCGCTCCGCCATTGACATTGACTTTTTCAACATCAATACCTAATTCTTTGATGCATGCAACCGCTTGGCCAGCAAAAGCCTCGTTGATTTCCCACAAATCAATATCGTCAACAGTCATTCCGGCTCTTTCCAAAGCCTTGCGACTACTCGGAACTGGGCCATAGGCCATGATTGCTGGCTCCAAGCCAACAATTCCCCATGATACTATTCGAGCCAATGGCTCGTCGCCATCAGATTCCGCGCGGCTGGCTGACTTGATGACTACAGCCGCCGCACCATCAACAACACCTGATGCATTTCCAGCAGTCACTAGGGAATTAGGACCAAAGTGTGTTCTTAATCCTGATAATGTTTCAACAGTTGTTCCGAGAACAACATGGTCCTCATCTTTAGCCCCCACAGGTCCGTTGGGGGTATCAACTTCAACAATCTCATCAGCCCAAACACCTTCTTTGACACTTTTTTCAGTGCGCTGATGGCTAAGTGCTGCGAACTCATCAACTTCACTGCGCTCCACGCCTTTTCGTGAGCACAACTCATCACTAGTTTGAGCCATGAAGGAACCGCAAGTCCCGTCAACTAAGTTTGTGAAGAGATAATCCTCCATATCTTTGGCTAGTTCATCCCCCTCGCGAGGTGGTCTCCCGAGTTTGTATGTGTCCCGCATTCCTCGTAGAACATGCGGTGCTTGAGATAGGTTCTCCATGCCACCAGCAACAACAACTTCTGCCTCACCAAGCATTATCATTTGTGCCCCGCTAACGATAGACTGAGCGCCACTTCCACATATTCTGGAGAGAGTTAACATTGGCACTTCTTGGGGTATTCCACTCTTTAGTCCTGCATGTCTACTACCGAAAATTGCTTGGTCTGAGGTCTGTAGTGCGTAGCCCATCACCACATGGTCAACTGCATTTGGGTCAGTGCCAGTTTTTTCTAGCGCGCCACGGATAGCAGTTGCACCCAAATCCTCGGCTGAAACCTCAGCCAATAGGCCACCGGGTTTTCCATCCCCCCGCTTGCCACCAAGCCACTCGCAAAATGGAGTTCTCGCTCCGCCGACTATGACTACCTCTTCTACCATGATGTAGCCGAATCAGGCTTGGTTCTTCAATATCCCCACTCGGAGTTAAGGTTGAATTTTTGGATATCAGACAAGTAGTGCACCGAGTATTGCTGTTCCAGCAAGATACGCCCCGATTGATGATCCAAGGTTTGCAAGTGCGGTGACCATCAAAACGCGTCCGACTCGATTACTCCAGAACAAGCCAAAAGAATCCAATTTCAAGAAATTTTGTAAGTCTTTTGAGGTTGGTTTAGCGATTTTCATCTGCACAGCCCCAGCAAACCAACCTGCGGCTAGAGTTGGATTCAGCGATGTGATGGGGGAGGCTAATGCCGCAGTTAGAATAGCCAATGGATGACCTCTGGCAAGTAGCGCTCCGAGTGCGGCAAGAGCAGCATTGAAAGCAAGCCAAGTATATGCGACTGTGAGTAATTCTTCGTAATCACCTTGCATTAAGAGAAATCCAAACAATCCGAGAATGATTATTGGGAATCCCCATTTAATCATCTTCCAAACGGGATTAGGTCGAGGAACTGAGAGTAATTCATTCCATCTTTCTTGGCTAAGTTTTTGGTTATTCTCGAGGCGTTTTTTGACCCCATCAATGTGGCCCGCACCAATTACCGCCAAAACCTTCTTTTCACCTCGTAAATTTTCTATAGAGCCAGCCAAGTAATCATCTCTCTCGTCAACAAGAACTTCGCCAGCACCAGGCGCTGCTGCCCGCAATTCTTCCATTAATTGGGTAATTAAATCACCATCTCCGAGTAATTCTTCCACATCAATATCTTCTTCATCAGGCTCGTCAGCAAGTAGTGAGTATAGAATCCTCCATTTTTCACGCAATTTCATTTTCTTCCAAGCACGTTTCAATGTGATTTGTATGTCACGGTCAACTAACTCAATGGGAATGTCGGATTGTTCTGCTGATTCGACAGCGGCCAGAAGGTCAACCCCGACTCTTTCACCTGCCTCCATTCCCATTTTTCGCTGTTCAATTGCTAGCAGGCTTTGGAATAATAGTAGGGAAGTCCGGCCTTCTTTCAGCACCTTTGAAAGGGCTTCATCATCAAATTTGTCAGGATTCTGCAGATGTGCAAGTCGATTTGAATCAAGTTCAATCGCAACAATATCTGGTTGCCATTCAGAAATCTGTTGCTTCACGACTTCTGCACTTTCACGACTGACGTGAGCAGTGCCAATAAGGCGCAATTTTTCGTCAATATCAACGATAGGAACACTACTCATTTTTCTAAACATCCCCCTTCGTTTCTCTTCATTTTATCTGTAAGTATTGGTTATAGTGAGAAATTATTCAATTTGGAGAGGACTGTCAAAAGGTCATCGTGCTCAGGTACATCATGGACCCTTAGGATATCCACACCTTGGCTCATCGCGTGTGCTGCAACCCCCAAAGTCCCCGATAATCTTTGGTCACTTGATTCTCTAGAAAGCAGGTCCCTAAATACGGATTTTCTGCTCACTCCCCAAAGGAGGGAGAAACCCTCATCTCCACGAAAAGGTTGGCTTTTTTCTAATAAGGCGAGGTTTTGTTCCAAAGTTTTTCCAAATCCAATGCCCGGGTCTAAGGCGATAAGATAGGCTGGGTGCCCCTCTTGAATGAGATTTCTAGCAGTTGAGATTAAGTTTTCACTAACTTGCTTGACTACATCTTCGTATTGAGGATTTGACTGCATATTTCCTGGTTCTCCAAGCATGTGCATAATGCAGACTGCACATTTTGATTTAACCACTAAATCAAACATTCCAGGGTCGCGTAACCCTGATACATCGTTTATCATGTTTGCACCGGCTGCTAGTGCAGCAGCTGCTACACTAACATGTCGAGTATCAATTGAGATCAGACCATTAGGTCGTTTATTCCTAAGTGCTTCAATCACAGGTATGACTCTGGATATTTCTTCACTGACTGGAACCGGCTGGGCGCCTGGTCTAGTTGATTCTCCGCCAACATCAACCCAATCTGCGCCAGCATCCCACATATCCAAAGCAGTTGTAATCGCCGCTTCTAAAGAAGCGACTCTCGATGCGGCGTGAAATGAATCGGGGGTCACATTGACGATTCCCATCAGACGTGGACGCCCATCATCTCGGCAATTCAGGAAAGGTGCCAAGTCATGCATGTCCACCTTGCCCTTAGGGCAATCGTTTATCATCCCACGCAATAGCCAACCTATCTATGACTGATGCGGGAACCTCGTCCAATGACGGGAATAACGATGCAGAATCCCGCATTGAGGTTACAGATAATAGTGGGAATCTCCCCAATCCCGCAAATCTAGAACTCGCAGATAGTGTTCTCAATCGTCTTGAGCCAAAAGACCGTCACGAGATGGGCCAAATGATTCACAGTCGTTCCGTAATGGGTGGTGTACTTTTCACAGTGGTCGGAATTTTTTGGTGGTTAACTGTTTCAGTTATTGGGAATTCACTTGGTGACACGGACCCTGATTTGCCAGCATCTATGATTTTTAATCTCGGATTTTTCTATGTATCACTCCTGATTCCACTTTTAGTCATGGTTGCAACGGTTTTGCTGATGCATAGTCGTGAACGGAGTAGTTGGCAGTCTGGGTTAATTGGAGGAATTCTCCTAATCATAGCACTTTACTTCACCTTGGAACCTTTGGGTTGGATTGTTTTCACCGACCAAGGCAGTCCATCGATGGCTCTGCAGTCTTTGAGAATCGGTGCTCTCGCAATAATGGTACACTTCGCTTCTCACATGTTACTCGATGCAATCCTCCTTTCATGGGTGCAAAAAATGCTCCAGTCCTTCCCTATCGAATTATCAACGATTGAGCCACTCTTGATTGGTCAGGGGGACTTTGACAAGGATGAAGAGGAAGTCTCTCCCGCCTAAGGGTGAGGTCCATGGCACACATCACTGTTCTTCGGTTGTCTCACAGGGCTGGGCGCGACCCACGTATGTCTACTCATTTAGGTCTCACTTCACGGGTGTATGGGGCAAAACAATTCTTACTTGCTGGTGACAAAGATTCTTCAGTTATACAGTCATTAGATGATGTGAAAATGCGATTTGGTGGTGAGATGGAATCTCGCCATGAAGCCTCACCGCTTGGATTTTTACGCAATTTTATTGCCGACGGTGGGGTTGCAGTTCACTTGACAATGTATGGTCTTCCATATCAGGAAGTGATTCCAGATATTCCCAACGACAAACCAATTGTGATTGTTGTTGGTGGTGCGAAAGTCTCCCGTGAATACTATGAAATGTGCCAATACAATGTTGCTATTGGTAACCAACCTCATTCCGAAGTGGCGGCATTAGCAGGATTTCTTGAACGCCTTAACGATGGCGTCTCACCACCTAATAATTTCAAAGATGGAGAGATGGAAATTCATCCTACCGAGCGTGGAAAAGACTTGCGTCAAGGCGAATAGATTAACGTAAATGATACAATCATTTTACGTATTTTTTGATTCTGACGCGTGTCAATGATTATGAACGGTTTGCAGGCACGATTCTAAGGTGCAAGGGTGACTTCACACGGCGGCTTTAGTCCCGGAGGAGGCCAACCCGGCGTTTTTAATCCATTTTGTGGCATTGATGCAGCGGATGTGCTCATCAATTCAACATCTGCCACTCATGAATCTGCTCATGGCAGAGGTGTCATCCTTCTTGCAGACGGTTCTCGTTTTGAGGGAGAATTGTTTGGCGCGGCAACAATTGGTGAAGGTGAATTAGTATTCACAACCGGGATGACGGGTTTTCAGGAATCTTTGACTGACCCATCTTTTGCTGGACAAGTGTTGACGTTTACTTGGCCGCTTTTAGGAAATTATGGTGTAGCACCAAGTATTTCGGAATCAGCAGGGGTTTGGCCTCGAGGTGTTGTTTGCCGAGAGTGGATTGGACACCCAGACCACCGCAACTGTATCGGTTCTGTCAATGATTTTCTCCTCGCTCATGGCGTTCCTGGGATAACAGGTGTAGACACTAGAGCCTTGACAAGGAGAGTTCGTGAGCACGGGGTGATTCTGTGCCAATTTGGTCCTCTTGAGATGGAACAAGAAATGCTTGCCCGACTTGAAAAAATGACTTCACCCGACTTAGAAGACTTAGTTGATGAAGTGAGTAGAGATGATGCGATACTTCTCAACGAGGGGGTTACGGACTCTGATGGGGTTGCTTTGCCGCGCGTAGCGGCGCTTGATTGTGGAATCAAGTACAATATTCTGCGCCAACTAAGTAACCGATTTGAGGTTCTATGGTGCCCGCCAGATATTGGTTATGACACACTTGTGAGTGATTGGCAGATAGATGCACTCTTCTGTTCTAATGGCCCGGGTGACCCGGCTCACGGCGGAAAGGCAATGGGTGCAAGGAAAACATTAGCAGATGGCCTGAATGAGAAAATACCTGTAATGGGAATTTGTCTTGGTCATCAATTACTGGGGCTCGCAACCGGTTTAGAGACTTACAAATTGCGCTATGGTCATCGTGGAGCGAACCAACCAGTCGTTGATTTAGTCACAGGAAAAGTCACAATCACTAGTCAAAATCATGGTTTTGCTGTGAATCCTAGAGATGAAGAACCGCTAGCACCCCATCCTATTTGGGAGAGCCAAGGTGCTCCGACAGCCCTTTCTGAGGCAGCGACAGAAGTCCGTTTTGTCAATGCTAATGACAGAACGGTGGAAGGATTGGATGTTGTTGGAAGACCAGCGTTTAGTGTCCAATATCACCCTGAAGCTTGCCCTGGCCCACATGATGCCGAACCTTTGTTTGACATGTTTTCAGAAATTGTTGCTAAAGAGATGGCAGGGCAATTACCTAACTCAAAGCGAGGTGGTGCATAATGCCTCGCCGCGATGACCTCAAGCGCATCATGATTCTTGGTTCTGGCCCAATCAAGATTGGTCAAGCGGCGGAGTTTGATTTCTCAGGTTCGCAAGCCTGTCGTGCTCTGCGGGCAGATGGATACGAGGTCATTCTAGTCAACAGCAATCCTGCAACAATTCAGAATGACCCTGAGATGGCAGACCAGATTTACATTGAACCTCTGTTACCAGATGTAATTCGAAGAATCTTAGAAATCGAGCGGCCAGATGCATTACTTGCAGGAATGGGCGGTCAAACCGCCCTAAATTTAGCATCAGCATTAGCACACGATGGCACTTTGGAAAAATTAGATGTTGAATTAATTGGTTGTAATCTGGTCTCAATTGATGAAGCAGAAGATCGAGATTTATTCAACAAGGTTTGCAGTGAAATCGGCTTGCCAATTTGTGAAGCCCACGCTTGTAATTCAATCAACGAAGTTCTTTCAGCCGCTGAAAAAATCGGTTCTTTCCCCCTACTCGTGCGACCAGCATTTACTCTTGGAGGGTTAGGTGGGGGTACGGCATGGAACCGTGGCGAATTAGTTGAGATTGCCAGTCAGGGTATTCTTCATTCAAGAATTGGTCAGGTACTCATCGAAGAGAGCATTTTGGGATGGCAAGAACATGAGTACGAAGTGATGCGAGATGCTGCAGACAACTGCATAATTGTCTGTACAATGGAGAATATTGACCCGATGGGTGTTCACACCGGTGAATCTGTTGTTGTTGCTCCACAACAAACACTTTCTGACCGCGACCATCAGATGTTGCGGGATGCGGCTTTGCGTTTGATTCGCAGACTTGATATCAAAGGTGGATGCAATGTTCAATTCTCTTTCAACCAAGATACCGGTGAATATGTTGTGATTGAAGTTAATCCTCGGGTTTCCCGATCATCAGCTCTTGCAAGTAAGGCAACGGGATATCCTATTGCAAGAATGGCGGCATTAATTGCTGTTGGCTACACCTTGGATGAATTACCAAATCCAATTACGGGTGAAGGAACCACAGCCGCTTTCGAACCAACTCTCGATTATTGTGTCGTTAAAATTCCACGCTGGCCGTTTGACAAGTTTAGAACTGCTGACAGAACTTTAGGAACATCAATGAAATCAACTGGTGAAGTAATGGCTATTGGAAGGTGCTTTGGCGAGGCGTTTCTCAAGGCTTGGGCCTCTCTTGAGTATGGTGTTCCACATCCTAGACCTCTCACTATGGCCGACATGTCCGAAGGAGAAGGAATGGGTGAACGAGCAAGTGAGCCACTACCCGATGATATTCTAGAAGAATGGATTAGAGTTGCTACAGACCGTAGAATGGGCGCGCTTTACGAGGTTTTCAGACGAGGTTGGTCGGTTGATAAGGTTGAAGAAATCACCTCAATTACTCGTTGGTTTTTGCATCAGTTTGAGAGAATGGCGGCAATTGACAATGAGATTGTTTCTGCTGGAAAAGAAGGGTTGGTTGCCGCTGATATTCCTCTTTCAAGCATCAGTGATTGGAAAGCCAATGGATTAACTGATGCCCACATTGCAGATGCTTTGGCTGGATATCCTGCTTCTGGGTGGCGAATCAAGAAAGCGGGTAAGACAGAGTTTGATGTCATGGCAAGACGCCACGAATTAAATCTTCATCCAGTCTATAGAATGGTTGACAGTTGCGCTGCCGAGTTCGCAGCAGTAACGCCTTACTATTATTCAACTTACGAAAAAAACGGCCAATTAGGAATCGATAGAGTCCTCGATAAGAGAAAAACAACTCCTTCAGGCGATGAGTCACGAAGGCTTGTCGTAATCGGTTCAGGACCAATTCGCATTGGTCAAGGAATTGAATTTGATTATGGTGCTGTTCACGCGGTGCAAGCGATTCGAGAGATTGGCCACGAAGCCATCCTCATCAATAATAATCCAGAAACGGTGTCAACTGATTTCGATACATCAGACCGCCTCTACTTTGACCCACTCACTTTGGAGGCGGTTGCTGAAATTCTGTTACGAGAGGGTGCTGATGGGATTTTACTGCAATTTGGAGGCCAAACTGCAATCAATTTAGCGCTTCCACTTGGTGGGAGATTAGAACACCTTGCATCAATGGGTCTGAATATGCAATTAGAAGGAACATCCCCAGATGCAGTTGATGAAGCGAGCGATCGAGAACGCTTCGAAGCGTTTTCTAAGAGAGCCAAATTGAGGATGCCAAGAGGTCAAACAGGTAGTACTCCAGATGAGGTTAGGTCTGCGGTACAAGAGATAGGTTTCCCAGTACTAATTCGTCCATCTTATGTCTTAGGTGGGAGAGGTATGGAGATACTTACTAGTGATGAACAATTGGATGCGTATATGCAAGAAGCATTCTTAGCACCAGATAAACCACTGCTTGCAGACGAATATTTAGGTCACGCAATTGAACTTGATGTTGACGCGGTATCAGATGGCACTGAGGTACTCATAGGAGCAATCATGGAACATTTGGAAGAGGCTGGAATCCACTCAGGAGATTCAACATGTTTCATCCCGCCTCAGAATGTCAGTGCCGAAATTCTTGCACAAGTCAAAGATTGGACCGAAAAAATCGGGCTTGGGCTGAATATCATAGGTTGTTACAACATACAATTTGCCATATGTGGCGACGAACTTTACGTGTTAGAAGTAAATCCAAGAGGCTCCCGCACTTTCCCCTTCGTCGCAAAATCAACTGGCATTCCGCTTGCTAGGATCGCAGCACATGTGACTATTGGAGCAAAGTTAGCGGACTTGGAAATCCCAGAAAGAACTGTTGGCCTTGTTTGTGTGAAAGCACCAGTTTTCCCATTCATAAAACTCAGAGGTTTAGACCCAGCACCAGGGCCTGAAATGAAGTCGACTGGTGAAGTAATGGGTAGTGATGTTAACCCTGCTCGTGCGTATTTGAAGGCAAGGCTTGCGACTGAGTTGCCTGTTCCCACAGGTGGCGGAGTCTATCTAACCGTCAAGGATGGAGATAAGGAAGGGTTGGTGCCAATCGCCGAAAAACTTGTTGAAATGGGTTTCTCACTTTACGCTACCACGGGTACCTCAAACGCGCTGAAAATGGAAGGCGTTCCTGTTGAGAGAGTGTTCAGAATTGCTGAACATCAATCACCTGATGCGTTGGATTTGATGAGGCAGGGTAAAATCAACTTGGTGATAAATACACCGAGTAAGAGTGGCGGCGCAGTACTTGATGGAAATATGATGCGCCGCTTGGCAGTTGAACTGAATATTCCATTTGTAACCACTATGTCAGGGGCATTTATGGAAGCAGAAGCGATTTCTGCAATGTTAGATGGATTGCCTGAGCCGCGCGCTCTCGAAGTCGATTATCTCAAGTGATTATCTTAGGTAATGTGGAAATATGATGGCCTTAATCGCAAATTGGTAATTATGAGTGATAAGAAACCAAAACGACTCGGGAAACTTGCTGCTAAGGTTGGTGGGGCTGGAAAGGCTGCTGTCAAAAAGAAAGCCTCTGATGCAGTAAAATCAGCAGCCAAAACCGCTACGAAGCCGGTAACAGATGTGGTTAGTGCGAAGGCCTCCGAAATCACACAAAAGGCAACAACTGCCATTGAGGAAAAGGCCACAGAGATGGTCAAAAAGCAAATGAAAAAGGAAGTCAAGAAAAAATTTCTTGGCCGATAATTTAGTTGTGTAAATCAAATCGGTAATCAACAATCAAAACTTGATTCTCAATTCTTCAGCATGCATCGTATGCTTCGATGATATAACGAGTTGAAGGGCTAGTCCACGCTAACTCACTCAGTCCATCTTCTCCTTCCTTAGCATAAATTCTCACAACATCCTGCACGCGAACATTTCCATCACTTGAACGTGCTAAAATGGTCTTTGGTTTGAGTGGTTTTCCAGTACCGTGAGGGTCATAGATAGTATCCAAGGCTTCCTCGAGGAACCAGTCTGGTTTGTCCTTCTTTGCTCCTTCAAATTTCTTTGATATTTTCGGGCCACCACCAAATAGCGCCGCTGCACCTCCAACCTTTCCACCGGCCTTTGGCTTGGGTTTTGAACTTCGAGTTGCAGCTTTCGGTGCCGTCTTCTTGCCTGATGAAGCAACTGCTCCAGACTTGTACTCTTTTTCTAGTTCGGCGCGTACCTTTTTTCGAATCTTTGGTTCCAGTGCTTTGGCCAACTCTTTTTCATCAACATCTCCTAATTTTTCTTCGAGTTGTTTGTTTGCGATTTCAAGAGCATCCATTGCTTTCAGATAGTGTGCGGCGATTTGGACAAGAGATGCTTCCATTGCCGCCTGGGCTTGTACTTGAACAACCTCAGCGGAGTGGTCTCTCCACTTCTTCCATTGTAGATTGCTGTGAGACAGGATATCTGAACCACACTTTGGGCAAAATGACCTCTTTGGTGGTTTTAGTACAGGGATTGCTCGCAAGTCCTCATTGGTGAGATTAGTTTCATCAATTCCACCGTGGGATATGTCGTGAATATGGTGGCTTGCTTGCATTCCTAAATCCATTGCTTGCCTGAAAACTTGCTCTGAGGTATTGACTCGACCTGCCATAACCATACCCCAAGCATCACTTTCTTGGGAAACCATGGCAACAGCAGCGGCGGCTGCTGGGCTTGAGACAAATGTTGAGGCGGCAGCAGGTTCGGATACTGCTGCCGATTTCATGGCTTCTTGCTGAGATTCTTCAGCGGCTTGTGCAGAAGTTGCAGCGATTCCTAATTCAACAGGATTTGCCCCATCTTCAATTTTAGCAATTAAATCAAATTTTTCAGCCATTGAGAGGTCATCTCTACTTTTGATTGAGTCTTTTAGAGATTTCACATCATGCCCAGTTGATGTAATTGGCCCTTCAACATCAAAGTCATTTCCACACTGTAAACAGAACTTCGCGGTGGCTTCATTTGGGCCTTCGCACTTGGGGCAGTAGACCGTCATCGGATGCGTTCACAACCCCATCCCATTTGAAACATAATGCTCACCCGTGTTGGGGAAGGTGGTTTTGAGGGACTAATCGAGTTGGTCAAGTAGGCTACAGACATTGTCTTTCCCTAACTCAACTAGAAGGGCCGCTAATTTCGGTCCTCTCTCTCTGTTAAGTAAGGCTTGGTAAAGAGTTGTAAACGCTTGACGTGTCTCTAATTCTGAACTAGATGTAGCCTCTCTAATAGTTGTCAGTAGGCTATCTTCCACCCACTCGGAATCCGATATTAATTGGGAAAACATGCGTAAGAAATCAAGTTCATCAGAGGTGAATTCTTCGGAATTTATTGAATCTGCAAGTTGAATCCTCGCATTGTCGGGAAACCACTCCGAATCAACCCAATTTCTCATTCTTTTTACGCGGTCAATTAACCTCTTATCCGGTTGCTCAACATCAACCCCATGAGTCCTCGCAAGTGATGCGAGTAAGTCCTCGTTTTGTGATTTAATCTGACATAGTGTTGAAAGATGACTAAATGAGATTCCAAGACTAGAATCAAAATTAGTCCTAGACCGTATTCCCTGAGCCAATTCAAATTTTCTGGCTTCATCAATCAATTGCTGTTCTTTGCGACTGCTTTCATCGAGGCTTTTATGGACAATTTTGTTTAGTTTTGTGTGATATCGTTGCTCCAACCTCTCATATTCATCGGCCAAAGCAATCAATCCTTCACCCGGGTCAAAATCGATGTGTTTGCTCGGCTTGACACGGCTAATGAGGAATCGCATAATTTCTGGGGGTACAATATCAAGGAGTTCTTTTCCACTCACGGTATTTCCTTTGCTACTCGCCATCGCGCCTTTTCCTTTGAGATAGATCCACTCATACATCATGCCCATTGGTGGTGGTGAGCCAAAAATAGGTGCTAGGTGCTGTCCAGTATCCCACGACCCGCCTGCCGCAGAGTGGTCTTTTCCATACCCTTCGAATGTGATATCCAACCAATCCCAACGAGCCGGCCAATCTAATCTCCAGGGGAGTTTTCCCCCACCCTTTTCGATATTTGTTCGACCTGTACGGCCATCTTCTGCAATCCACTCAACCCATGGCCAATCGCAGTTGGTTACCTTGATGCCATGCATTTTTCCGTCTTCGTCTGCGGGGTTGTATGGGAACCAATCATCATCGAGCGGACGTTGTGAAACATCAGAAATTATATCACGAATTTTAACTTTATTTTCGATAGCAGTTTTTACAGATTCAGTATATTTTCCATCTAAGTATGCTTGATAGACATCTACAACACGATATTCTACACCTAGATCATTTAGTGCAGAGAAAAATGGTGTCAAGAAGAAATCTGAGTAATTTCCTTTCCCGTCTGGAGATGGCAATGTTGCTAATGCTTTTCCAACATGTTGACCAAATTCCTGTTCGTCTAGAAAGGGGTAGACTTTACGGAGTGGGTCGGCTGTATCTGCGATGTAAATTAATTCAGCATCTAACCCAATTCTTTCACAGGCTCGTACCACTAAGTCTGCGGTCAGCACTTCTCGCATGTTCCCCACGTGGATTGGGCCAGAGGGTGTTATTCCCGTAGCAATGACATGTGAATCACCTTGCTTTGCCAATCGCTCAGCGATGACATCTGCCCAATGCATCTCTCACACCTACTTAGACTGAGACTGCTCTGATTAAACCGCGTAATGGGACTCCAGCGATTTCATTCTTTTCGGTCTTGTTAACCATCACTAGACACAGAACGACTTCAGCACCGTCATTCTGTAAGACTTCAATCGCTCTTCGCATTGTTTCTCCGCTATTGAAAAGGTCGTCAACGATTACGATTTTTCTTCCACCAACATTTGCGTATTTGTGGGATAAGGCTCCTCCCTTTTCACCAACCGCACTTCGGAATATTGAAATTTCTGCACCAATTTGTTCTGCAACAGATTGTGAAAAGAATATCCCATTCAGGCTGATTCCTACAACGGTATCAATTCCTTCGGGGTGGTGTTCATCAATAATATCGGCCATAATCATCCCGATTGCATCAATTCGTTGAGGTCTAACACCTATTGACCTCCAACCAATTCTAACATCATCGGGTTTTGCTTCAGGGGCAGAACTGCCTTGTAACCAAGTGATTGTAGATTTTGAAATAGACATTTCATCGGCAATTTGTTGGTCATTCAAACCCTCTTCTCTCAAAGCAAGAACTCTATCCCGCAGTTCATCAACACTTAATGCCATTCAAACTTAAGGATGAGTAGGACCATAATGAACCCACCGCCATAGGCGGTGTTAAACAACCTAGTATCACGGTTATTCTAAAACAACGGTAAAGCGGTATAATCCATGCTCAAAAAACCAAGTGAGTGATTTGATGGTTGGTAGTGAGATTTGCTTCAAAATCTTCCAGTGCTACCAAATCCGCCCTCACCGCGTTCGGTATCGCCAAGCCCATCTTCGTCGACCTCAATAAACGCGACTTGCGGAACTTGGGAAATAACCAGTTGAGCAACTCTTTCACCTTTGGGTATTGTGTAAGAATCACCCTCTCCTATCCAGGTTAGTAATACCATCAATTCCCCTCTATAGTCTGCATCTATAGTTCCCGGAGCGTTAGGTAAAATCAATCCCTTTGCCGCTAAGGAAGAGCGAGCCCGAACTTGTCCTTCAAATCCAGACGGAATAGCGATTTTTAGTCCGGTTTTTACCTTCGTGGAATTGCCTGAAGTTACCACAGTTTCTTCTATTGCTCTCAAATCCCAACCAGCAGCGAGTGCAGAGCCCTGAGTTGGCGCTTGAGCATCAGCGCGGATTTTCATAAATTGGACAGTCACTTGCTCTCGCATCAATACCTGCGGGGCGCGTCTAGGCTGTTGAATTAACGGTGGGCTTAACAGGGGGGCGCAGGTCGGCAAATTCAATGGCAGACTTTGACTATGAGTCACTACTCAATCGAGCCCGCGACAAAATTCCTCAGGAGTTGTCGTCATCTGAACGATGGAAACTTCCAGAACCAGATGTTATGATTGAGGGTAGCCAGACGATTATCCGGAATTTTAGTGACATAATTGACATGATGGATAGAGATGGAAACCATGTTTATCATTTCTTACAAAATGAACTAGGAACCTCAGGCTCAAGAGAGGACCGTCGTGTTTTACTCAAGGGGAGAATACCTCCCAAGAGAATCCGAGAAAAATTGGGAAATTATGTTAAAACGTTCATTTTATGTGGTCAATGTAGTGCACCGGACACGAGATTCATCAAGGAAGACCGAACAACTCTTCTCAAGTGTCAAGCGTGTGGGGCAACTCGTCCTGTGAAACTCTAATCATTGGTTTGATTCACGAATTTGAATCTGCTTCTGCCTTAGCAATTGAGATTCTTACTGCCATCACTGTGTCAGGTGTTACAGAGATACTTGTGATTCCACAATCGATTAGGAATTTAGGGAATTCATCGGGATAATCTGATGGCGCTTGGCCGCAGATTCCGATTTCAAGCCCAGCCTGAGTGAATTTTCTAACTGCATCTCGAATCATCGATTTCACCGCTGGTGAGCGGGCATCCACTGGATGCTGATAGCCCTCTAAATCATCTCGGGATACGGCATAAACTGTTTGGACTAAATCGTTGGACCCGATTGATCCACCATATAATTCCATTTTTTCGATGAATTTTTCAGCGTCTATCACATTAGATGGTAATTCCACCATCACAAATAATGGGACTTTTGAATCAGGTCCAACATTGTGTTTGTTGAGAAGGTGCTTGACCGCCTCACCCTCTTCGGGTGAGCGGCAAAACGGCACCATCAACTGCAAATTATCTAATCCAAAGTCATTCCTGACTGATGCCATTGCTTCAAGTTCCATTTCAAACGCAGGCTTGAAATTACTGTCAAGATATCTTGAAGCACCACGCCATGCTATCATCGGATTTTCTTCATTTGGCTCAAAAATCCTCCCACCGAGAAGTTCACGATATTCATTTGACTTGAAATCTGATAGTCTTACTAGAACAGGGCGTGGGTGGAATGCAGCACAAATTAATCCAACGCCTTCGCGGAGTTTATCGATGAATAGCCCGCGTTTATCCTCGTATGACCAGGCTCGTCTTTCAACTGCTTCAACAGCAGATTGTATAACGGATTCATCAGTAATTTCTAATGCCTCGGAATATGGTTGTAACCCCGGTCCAATCTCCTTAGTCTCAAGATATTTTAGCAACTCTTTGTGATGTACAAACGCGAGTGGGTGAATACCAACTTCTGCAGACAATACGAATTCAATTCGTGCTAATCCAACCCCATCAACAGGCAATTGCGAATCAGCAAGTGATTTTGTTGGGAATCCAACATTCAACTTTATCTTGGTATTCAATTTGACATCGGAATCAACTTCAATTTCTTCAATTTCAAAGGGATGATTTCCTGAATAGATAAATCCAGTATCGCCTTCAGCACAACTTCCAGTTACAGTTGCCAAATTTTCTAAATCCATTGCTTCTGAACAGCCAACAATCGCTGGAATACCAAATTCGCGGGCAATGATAGCGGCATGTGACGTTCTTCCACCCTTGCGGGTCACAATCAATGATGCCTGTTTCATGAGTGGTTCCCAATCGGGAGTAGTCATTTCGGTGACTAATACATCACCCTCCTCAAAGACCCTATTTTCGTGGGTAATCTCCTCTAACCGAACTCCTTCGGCGAGCCTTCTCCGAATTGCTCTCTTTCCTTCTAAAACCTCTTCGTAAGAGCGGTATGACCTAACTCTACCACTTCCGATTCTTTTTCCAACTGCTTGACCGGTTGCGAGAACCATGTTGCTTTTCTTGAGTTTCTTAATCAAGGAATCATCCATTCTGTAGCGAATTAGTTTGGCTGAACTTGCTTGCGCGTGTACTGTTTCTGGTCTTGCCTGGACGATGAATAATTTGCCAGTCACACCATCTTTTGCCCATTCAATATCCATTGGTTGCTGATAATGTTCTTCAATTGCTAGTGCCATTTCTGCAAGCTGTCGACATTCTTGATGATTTAGTGACCACGCTCTTCTTTCATCTAATGGGACGCTGGTTGTAGTCACTTCGTTGACAGTGCCATGTGCATATACCATCCGGGTATCTTTGCTACCTAAAACGCGGTGAACAATCGCGAAATTGCCACGGCGTAAACCTTCTTTCCATACAGTATAAGTGTCGGGTGTCACACTACCTTGGACTACTAGTTCTCCTAGTCCGTATGCAGAAGCGATGTGGATGACGCCTTGATGTCCTGAATCAGGGTCAATCGTGAACATTACGCCTGAACAGGCTTTGTCAGCCCTTGCCATCTTCATGATGACAACTGCGATTGCGCTGTCTAATGGATTCATTTTCTTTTCAAGTTGGTAGCCGATCGCACGCTCGGTGAACAGGCTAGCAACACACTGCCTCCACTTTTGGATGACTGCCCTTTCTCCACTCACATTGAGAAAGGACTCGTACTGTCCTGCGAATGATGCTTCGGCAGAATCTTCAGTGGTTGCAGAAGAGCGTACAGCGACGTCAGCACCTTGGCCATATTCTTCACACAATTGTCCATATGCTCTGATAATTGCTTGGCGGATTATCTCAGGCACAGGAGTATCGCGAACAATTGCTCGTGCTAAAGACGCCCTACCGTGTAAGTTGAGATGGTCACTTGGGTCGGCGCCTTGAAGGCATATTTCCAATGCCTTTGATAGAGTTGTACAGGCTATCGCTTGTTCGCGAATATCCTCAACACCCTCTGGATTCCGGACATTGTCCCAAGTAGATGCTGGTACTTCTGAATTGACAAATTGTTGGAATGCTTCAACAGTTACGTTGAAGCCATTAGGAACACTAACTCCGGCTTTTTTGAGGTTACAGTATAACTCACCTAGAGATGCACCTTTGCCACCAACACTCGTAGTATCAGCCATGCCTACTTCGCTAAACCATTCAACTAAATTCGCTGTAACCAAGCGATTCAACCCCCACGCCAACTGTTGCCGGCGAAACGGTGTTGTTTAAGGGGGTAAATAATGATGAAGTAGTGCAAAAAGTAAACTGCGAAGTTCACACCTCATTTTGAACGGAAATTTATTAGCACTTTTCCGCGGTTTTTTCGGTCATGAATATATTGTTGAGCAGAGGCAACATCAGTATAATGAAACACCTTGTCTACAACAGGTGAAATCTCTCCCCTCGAAAGCATTTTAGAGAGTTCTTCCATGTGCCCCTTGAGAATCTCGTGGTCAGGCCAAGTCCCCATGTGCACACCAAAAACCGCCTTATTAGAACTCATCATTCGCATTGGGTCAAACTTAGGCATACCCCATAAAAAACCGAGTGCTGCACGAAGTGAACGCTTACTTCCTCGAACTGCTGAAGAACCTCCAAAAGCGTATAGGTTCCCACCTTTACGAAGTGCCTTGTAAGAGCGCATCAGATGTTTTCCCCCAACTGGGTCTAAGGCGTGATGTACTCCTTTTCCCTCAGTTTCGGATTTGCAAACAGAAACGAAATCCTCTGCTTCACGATCAATATACCTCATTCCAAGTTCTTTCACAAAATCAGATTTTGCAGTTGATGCAGTGCCTATGATAATCCCGGCACCGAGGGCCTTTCCTATTTGTGCGGTTGCAGTCCCAACACCTCCTGCGGCATGGTGGATTAGGATTGTATCATTAGGCTGAAAATTTCCCAAAAATTTCAACATGTGATATGTAGTCAAATAAGTGACTGGTAAGGCTGCTGCTGTGTCAAAATCTATTTCATCAGGTAATTTGAACACGCGGTCTGATGGGACGGCAACTTGTTGTGAATAACCACCCATTCCACATAATGCAAGAACTCTGTCACCTACGGTGAAAGTATCACAACCCTCACCAATTGCCGAGATTGTTCCTGAGACTTCGTAACCAGGTGTGAATGGAAATGGAGGAGTCGGCTGGTAAAGTCCTTGTCGCATCATTAAATCGGCGAAGTTTATTCCGGCTCTGTGGACTTCAACCACAACTTCGCCAGACTGAGGAATTGGATTTTCTTCTTCGACGATTTCAATGGCTTCCAAACCACCTCTTTGAGTATAGACTACACGTTGCATGTTCAGGCCCCTGGATTCATCAAAAGATGAGTTGCTACCTTCCCTGAGCGCAAATGTTCGATGAGGTCGGGAATGTTTTCTTCACCAGTGAGTGTATACCATACACCTTCAGGATAAACGACACATGAAATCCCATTTTCACAATTGCTTAGACATCCTGATTTTTGAACTCGAATATTTGCAATACTTTCTGCTTTCGCGGCGGATTTGACGGCTTTCATCAATTCTAAACTTCCTTTAGCCGCACAACATTCACGCGCCGCATCAACTGGTCTTTCATGAGCGCAAATGAACATATGGTGTCGAAATTTGGTGCCCATGTTTTCACTCCAATAGAAGGTCTAGAGCCCCAATTAGAGAATGGTCCCGTTCAGAAATACCATTGATGTCATGACTCCAAGTTCTGACGAGAACACTACCCCAATTTAGTATAAATTCAGCGTGGTGATTCAACTCTTCACAGATTGCACCCGCTTTGTTGACAAAATCTAGAGCACTAACAAAGTCTGAAAATTTCCAAAGCCGCTCGTAATGATGATTGTCAATTAATTTCCAATCCTGATGCATGCTCACCGCATCAACCCCATACATGGCTGTCATCAGCACCGGTGGAATCCTTCTCCACTTCTTCGTGCAAGGAATTGCGGCGTTTCATATCCTCTCGTTCATAGTTCAACAGGTCTCGGTCATCAATGTAAGCCGCCCTCATATGTGCGACAAGGCATACATCAACAATGACGTCTCTTGAGATGTAATGATAATTTTTATCTGCAGTGAGAAGTTCAATTGTCAATTTATTGGTCCCCATTAATCGTCCTCTCATCCATGGGTCCATATCTGAGGGGAGCGCTCTGGCATCAATCAGGATTTCAACTAAGTCGTCTCTCCTGAGCCCAGTACGTCTCTCTAAAAGTGGGCCATTCCGAATATCCTGGAATTCAGAGAAGTCTGGTTTCCCTAGATCTTCCCATAATGTAATTGCCCAATCAGGTAGGTCATTTTTCTTGCTTCGACTTCCTTTCTTCGCTGCCAACTTGCTCCCCTCTAACACCCTGAGTCACCCGACCCTTGAAAAGAGAACCCCTTGGAAGTAGAATACAAATTAATTCAAATGAATGATTATTACAGAAAATCCAAACCTTTGCATTGAAGAGGGATGGGCGAGCCGCAAACAGTAGAGGGAGTGCAATGGCAGTCGTTGTTTGGAAGAAATTACCCACTGTTTTACTCTCAGATGAGTTGTTGGATAAGGCGTACAGGAGGGCAAATAAAGCCAAAGATTCAGTCGAAGATACCGATAGATTGTTTCGAACCCGCAAGCAGATGATTCGTATGATTCAATCTGCGAGCGACGTTTTAGATGCAACACTGAAAAGTTATGTTGCAAAATGGCCTTCTCTTGACAAGCAGTCAGAATTTGATCGCTCGTTGATAGATGCCTCAGTCGGTTGTGATGAATTTCGTCATCATCTCTCAAACCTTCAATGGGCAGCCAACCAGACTATGGCCATTGCCAAGAAGTATGAACAACAGATTCAGAGAATGATGAATATAGATTCAATGCATCAGCGTAGGCGAGAAGCATATGGTAGAATTTCCTCCATAATTGACCAGGTCAATCCGTCGTTATTGTGGTTGAACCGCGCAAGAGACCAGTTGCGAGAATTACCATCAATTGACACTTCTGAGCCATGCATAGTTGTTGCCGGTTCACCTAATGTTGGCAAATCAGCCTTGATTGGTGTTTTATCGAGTAATGAACCAGAGGTGGCAGGGTATCCGTTCACCACGAAGCAGTTACACGTCGGTCATTTCGAACATCGTCGGCGTGTTTACCAGATGGTTGACACACCCGGTCTTCTTGACAGGCCGATGGAAGATAGGAATAATATTGAGATGCAAGCAATTGTTGCTCTAGAAAATATTGGTTCAATCGTATTATTCTTGCTTGACCCAGCCGAGCATGGTGGTACATCGATGGAATCGCAAGAAAATTTGTTGGCAGAAGTTGCTGAATTGTTACCACAGACTCCACTAATCGTTGTTGATGGCAAAGCAGACTTGCTCAATATCGATACAGGCGTGAACCCGGTATCGGGTCACCTATGTATCTCAGCAACCGAAGGCTATGGGATTGAGCAGTTAAGAGAGGAATTAGTTGCTAGAATAGGTGCTGATGATGTTGGTGACCCACTCCTTCTTCCAGAAGGGTGGCATCGTTCAGACCGCTGAATAAAAGAAAAAATCACAACAAATTGAACTCAATTTGTTTCCGAGACATGACCACACCGGGTACAGAAAATCTTGTGACCATATTGACTTCTTTCTAGCCCTTCGATAGCAATTGCAACTCCGCAACCCGGACACTTGTAACTCGACATGACCAATCCTCAACCCACCCGAGTCGCATGGGGTTCTTCAACGGTCCGACTAATCGTTGTCGCGTTTTGCGAACTTAAGTGGAAAGGCCATCTGCACCCCTGCAAGGCACAACACTACTCCCACAACACCAAGAAGAAGCATTGGGAAAAGAGCCATACCAGCACTATACGAGTAGGTCACGATGTTGGTGTCTAGGCTAAGAGTACCCGCGCGCCCACCGGTGATGAAGCGTGTGTTTCCTGGGTCTAAATCCCATTCCAATCCGGTTTCAGAATCTGGCCCGCCCGCTATAATCTCAAAATCTGAGGCAGTGCATCCTGTCAATCCCTGGTCATCTGGGCTACATTTCTCCCAGTCAATTTTGTCAGCGTCGACAATTCCAATCCATGCTTCGCCGCTATGGTCCCAATTCATTGAGACTGAAACGTCAAGGAGCATGAATGGTTGAGGTACTGAGAGATTATCTTGATTCATACCAATTTCACAATTTTCGTCTGAGCCTGGAGCACAAGGTGGAATTGGGACTCCAACCGTGCTAGAATCAGAAGAGTAGCCAACCGCACCAACCAACACAAGTATTACGCAAAAAACGCCGGTAATCATCGGCAGCGCCGACATGATGCGGACCATCATCAAACCATACCTGGGGGTTTCGGTGAATCAATCCTTCGCTTAGAGAATTCTTGAAAAAATTTCGAGAATTAGGTTAGAATTGGCAACAAGAATAACATTATTGCGATTGCAGGGAATAAATAAAGCATCAAATTAAGCCGTTTTCTTGACTTTTCTTGTCTTGCGTGTTTTTCGGCGCATGGTTGGTCTCCACAGTGTGCTGGGTCTGCGTCTAAAGGAACTGGCGTATAGCATATGACACAGTGTCGATGCGGAGGGATGTACTTCGAGCTTTTTGGATTATCAGAAAGTTGTTTTACAACTTTTTTTGTAGTATTTGCAGTATCAGCAATTGCCTTTTTCAAACGTTCTTCCATTCGTCCCATTAATTCACCCCGATGATTGTCCCACGGAAGGTTTCTCCGGCTAAACATTTCTTCAGTCTTTCCAACTCCCTTCCATTGAGTAATGCTAATTCAATACTGTTGTCTATAGCAATTTGAACCCCTATTGGGTCAATCACTACATTAGGGCCGGCGCCACGATGTTCTGGCGGCCCAACAATGGATTGTAATTCAGCCAATGTCATCTTCTCAAAGGGGATTGCATCTGGATTTAATTGTGGGGCTTTGTCGTAGACAAAGTCAACATTGGTAGCGATTGTGCATCGTTGCGCCCCGCTGTCAACTGCAAGATTGATTGAAACGGCATCAGTTGTGTGACCAGGCACCGTTCCACCCATCACTATTACAGAATGGTTTTGTAGAAGTTCTGTTGCATCGGAGGTGGTCTCTGGCACATTTTCTGAAACATCGACACCTGCAGATTTCAGTGTTGCAGCGAAGGTCGTCGCGTTATTGCGAGTTGCAGTAATCCCAACTAAGTCAAGGTCAAAGGTGTCGGTTACTCCTGACTTGCGTGCAGTGGCAATATTTTCACGGGCTAAGTGGCCCCCGCCAATTACAATGCCAAGTTTAGTTCCAGCAGAAGCGGTTGAGGCAAGAATCTTGCTAGCATCCTCAACCCATTGATGGTCAATTTCCCCATCGTCATACATCAAACTGCCTCCAAGAGCGACAATGACGACTTCACTCATCACCTTAGCGGCAGTGCCGCCAATTGATAAGCCCGTCCGCTATATTTTCCAAAAAAAACCCATTGAAGACGCAGAAAGGGGTAGCGGACAGGATGAAGGATTGATAACCCGCTGGCAATCGCCTAGAACCACAAGGTGGTTCTGATGGCGGAGGGTTCGGAGAAACAAGCAGCCAAACTTCGGCTAAAGCGTGTTCTCGAAGATTTGATGAATCTCAGAGGAATGGGAACTGAACTTGTGACAGTTATTATTCCACCAGACCGTCAAGTGGCTGATGTTCGCCATCAATTAGCGAATGAATCAGGACAAGCCCGGAATATCAAATCAAATCTAACGAGGAAACACGTTATCGATGCGATAGAATCAGCATCTGCGGCATTAGCAAATCGCCGCGATGCTGGCGAAAAAGGAATTGCAGTATTCACTGGTCATGTCATAGTTGGCAACAACAAATCTCGCATGACCACAATAGTGATTGAGGACCCTCCAGAACCCTTTACATCTTTCAGATATCGCTGTGATAGTACTTTTGAAACATCTCAACTCGAAGAGATGCTCATCAATCGTACTGCGTATGGTTTGTTAGTGATTGACCGCGGTGAGGGTGCTTATGGTGTGGCAACAGGAAGTACTGTACATGTGAAGAAACATATCACGAGTCTCGTGCCGAGTAAGCATAGGCAAGGTGGGCAGTCACAACAGCGGTTCGAGAGGTTGATTGAAGAAGCCGCTGACAAGTTTTTCAAGAAGGTCACAGAACGTGCTTGCGAATACTGGTTACCAATGCTGCCAGACCTCAAAGGTGTGATTGTAGGAGGGCCCGGGGCTACCAAGGATTTCGTAATTAACAACGGATATCTCCATCACGAAATCCAAAAAATCGTCAAGAAGCCATTATTTGATGTTGGTTATTCCAATGAAAGCGGTCTGCGCGAATTAGTTCAGAATGCCGGGGATTTGATGGACCAAATCGCATTAGAAGAAGAGAGAACTTGGGTTGACAAATTTCTCAAAGAAATTATGCAGTCGCATCCTAAGGCAACTTATGGTGAGATGATGATACGCTCTGCTCTTGACCAAGGAGCAGTTGACATGCTCTTGCTTTCAGAATCTTTGAGGAAGAAAAACGTGTTTTTCAATTGCCGCCAGTGCAAGCATGAATGGTCAATAACTGTTGATAAAATCCCCGAAATCCCTGATTGTCCAGATTGTCAGGCAAATGCAGACCAAGTCAGAGAGGATTCAGAAAAAGAAATTGATTTGCTCGACGAATTTACAGAACTTGCAAGCCAATCGGCAGCAAATGTCAAGTTGATATCCACAGATTCAGAAGAAGGAATGACCTTACTGACGGCGTTTGGAGGCATGGCAGCAATTTTACGCTGGTCATGGAGTTGATGAAATGCGTCAGTTAAGTGAAGTAATTCGCGGCACAGTTTGGGATGCTCTAACTGAAATGGGTGATGAAGACCCGGATGCTACCCTAGCCAATTTAACGACACCTCGTCACGCAAAACAAGGTGACCTTGCATTACCGTGTTTTGCCCTTGCAAAAACGATGAAAAAATCTCCTCAAGATATTGCCACAGATTTAGCCAGGAGAGTTGCTACTGTTTTGACAGCAATTGATGGATGTAGTGAGGTTGGAAGTGATGGTGGATTTTGCAATTTTTACGTTGATGCGCAATGGTTAGCGGGTCAAACAATCCGATCGATTCTCAATGATCCTGATTCAGTCGGGCATCACCGCGCCTCCTCATCTCTGTTGATTGAGCACACATCGGCTAATCCGAATGGGCCATTCCATGTTGGTCGTTCAAGAAATGCAATTCTTGGAGATACTTTTGTCAGGATGCACCGCCTTGCAGGAGATGATGTCAGGGCCGAATACTATGTTGATGACATGGGTAAACAAGTTGGGATTTTGGCTTGGTCACTTGCTAATTTGGATGATGACAGAGTAAGTGAAATTCTAGCGGCAGAAGATATGGATGAAATGCCAACTCACCCGCACAAAGAAGACCATCAAAGGGTTCGTTACTATCAAGCGGCAAACTTACTGAAAGCCGTGGACCCTGATGTAGAATTAGGTGTTACAAAGTTGGTACAAGCATCAGAAGAAGCTGATGCAGAAGTTCTTGCTATTTTTGAATCGGCTTATCAGCCAGTCCTTGATGGGATGCTAGAAACTTTGGAGAGACTCGGTATTGTTTTTGATTCATTCACCAAAGAATCAAGATTCATTGTTGATGGTTCAGTAGATGTTATTATGGATAGACTTAGCAATAGCGAGTTACATGGTACTGCAGAAAATGGTGCACATTACCTCGAACTTGAAGACCGAGGGGTACAGGGTAAATCAACAAAATTCTTCTATCAAAGAGGCGATGGTTCATCTCTGTATGCGACTAGAGATATCGCTTATCACGAGTGGAAGTGGACTGAAGCACAGCGCCTTGTGAATATCCTTGGTGAGGATCACCGTTTGCAATCTAAGCAGGTTGGTATTGCCCTTGATGAGTTGGATATTCGCAACCCCGAAGTGGTATTCTATGCATTTACGAAATTACCAGATGGTAAAATGAGTACTCGTAGAGGAAATGTTGTCTACATGGATAATCTATTGGACGAAGCCTGTGCTAGAGCAACAGCGATTGTTAAAGAAATGAGAGGCGACCTAGATTCCGAAGAGTTAGCCAAAATTGGTGAGGCTGTTGGTCTTTCAGCAGTACGATACAACATAATTCGTGTATCTCCAGAAAAAGGCATTAATTTCCGTTGGGAAGATGCTCTCAGTTTTGATTCAGATTCGGCACCATTCATCATGTATAGCCATGCAAGAGCCTGTTCAATAAGTCGCAAACTAACAACTCAAGGCCATGATGTGAAATCGCTTGTAGCAAACGAAGTGGCAAGTGGGAATTGGGGCGGCCTCTCAGATACTGCCTCTGCATTGGTAAAGAGAATTGCAACATTCAGTGAGGCACTAGATGCTTCCATTGTAAATCAGCGTCCAAACCTTTTCTGTTCTTATTTACTATCGCTAGCAACAGAATACAATCGCTTTTACCGCGATAACCATGTTTTGATAGACGGTGAAGTCAATAGTCAAAATCTTGCACTTTCAGAAGCCGCGAGAATTCTGCTCTCAGCAGGATGTTCAGGATTGGGGATTATTCCCGTTGAATCAATGTGATTCAAAGGTCTTCCATTATTTTGCTACTCATAGTTGAATGACGTTTTCGTCCAGAAGCAGTCACTGCCCCTCGCATCTCAACTAAACCACGAATTCCAAGATTGTAACTCTCAACTCGCTTAGTCCACTGCGCCGCTGGCCAACCACAATCCCATCGACCTTCTTCAACATTATTTTCATCAATCCAAGCAGAACATTCTGGTCGATGACAGCGACCACTTTTACCATTGCGTTCACCCTTGTAATTTGCTTCACCCAATTCTTCCCAAAAAGATGAACGCTCACAAATTGGGCAAGGGCGACGTCTCATTCTTCCCAACTCGGTATTTGGGTCTTCCCCGACATAGTCAATGTCCCAAACCTCAACATAAGCCTCAACAAATTCAGTCTTTTCAGCGCGGGCAAAAAAAGCCCGAAGTACATCCCAAGCATCGCTTTCTTTGGATGTAACTCCAAGTGGAGTTGGAACCTCATCAACATTGATGACGGTTGGCATGAACACCTGTTTCAGGCCACTCATCACACATCGGTGGTAGCACTACCCCATGAAGGTGGCGTCAATTTTTGTGCTAATCACTTGAACCATTCAAGAACCGCGCCAACTCGGGCCCCCATTACTGAGTCAAGCCATTCACCGCGAGAAAAAAGGATTGAGAAGGGTAAGACACTCGCTTGAGTGGAAATTTGAGGAAAGGAGGTTTTGAAACCAGCATTCCCTGGGCTATCGAGCACTATCTTGGCTACAAGGAAGTCATTTTTTGCTAATTTTTCAACAAAAGGGTCACAGTTTTCACAACTGTTTCGCGTGAGCACGAGAACTACATCTCGTTGAGCGATAAATTCTGGCCACGTATCATCAGTCAGAATCTCTGCAGTCATTTGATTACCTCCATTTGGTTAATCTAACAATGAGAAATTGATAGGTTGAGATTTAATCATTCATCCCGCTCATGAACCCATATAATGTGATAGCCAAAACCAGTTTTGATGAATCCATCAATTGTTTTCAAGTCTTGCTCCCAGACTTTTTTTGAGAAATCAGGAACCATCTGTTTGTAGTGGAACCAGCCTAAGTCTCCACCCTTTGAACCGGATGGGCAGGATGAATGTTTACGAGCCATTTTTTGAAATTCTTTGTGCGGTTTTCTAGCAGAGGTAATTTTCTCAACAATTTGAATTGCTTGGGATTTACTAGCAATCAAAATGTGACTTGCATGTGCTCTCTTTATTGCCATCTAATCAACCTCTATTGTCATACTTCCCCCCATGCAAGGTATCTCGCATAGGTGCCATAAATGATGGAACTAACCGCTAAACTTTCCTCGTTGAACCGAGTCATGTCATCGGCATATGTGTGATATTCATGGGAACCCGAGCCATAGCATACCAATGCATGTCCAGGCTTGTCATTATCGTCTTGTACAGTGTCATAGACGAAAGGACCGTGGTCTGAATTATATGGCATCCCAGTTGCAGTATTTTTAGGGCCATCTAGGGTTCTGATATTGATGGTGTAATTTGAAGCCAATTCAGGGCGCTCTGATTCAAGTAGAGAAACTATGTTTCTAACTTGGTCTACGTCGCTTTGATAATTGCCGAAAAGAGTGAGGCTATTGCCGCGTTCTGGGTCGATATCGACATGGTTCATATCTAAATTAATGTAGATAATTAGGTTGTCAGCTAAGGTTTTTTGGTACTTTTCAACCCACGCTTTAGACCCATGTAAGCCCTCTTCTTCACCTCCCCATGTGCAGAACTTAATGGTGTGTTTTGGCGTTCCCAAATCTGCATACATTATTCCAAACTGTCTTGCTAATTCTAGAACTGAAGCGGTGCCAGATGTATCATCAACTGCACCGGGTCCATTGTAGACGGTGTCGTGGTGCGCACCGAAAATAATCAGTCTGTCATCATCTCCTTGAATAATTCCGCACGGCACTCTTACAGACCTTGTGCCTTGATTGTCGACATCAACCTCAATGCCTATTTTCACATCGTTTGTATCCCTTTGTTCAAATAATTCACTAAGTTCCTCACCCATCTTTTTTGATAATTGAACAAATGGAATTGTTTCCGGTAGGTTGCCTCCAGTTTGGTCCATCAATCCCTCAATGTCCACGGTTTTGAAAATCGGTACACAATCGTCAGTGACTATTTTGCCACAGTTATTTACCACATTTACGAGGAAGAGCGCCGCCAAATCGTTCTTGATTGCTTTTGCATAAATATCTGTGTTACTGCCAACTCCTGAGGAGCCCCAAACCATTCCAACTTCTCCTGTGGCTTGAGACCACAGTGTGTCATCACTTCCATTTGATAAGTTGACAATGTTGAGATTATCACCAAATTGGTAGTTTCCTGTCCCGCTGTATCCTTGGATTACGTAGTCAATTCGGTGTTGGTATTCTTTATGCTGAGCATTGATATCTTCAATTCCACAGGGGAAAATTGTTTGACCAAATGGATATGACCCGGGTATACAATAGAAGATGCTTGGCGGAGATTGAATTTCAAACATCGGTACATCAAATTCCTCAAGGGTCGCTGACATTCCATATTCGGTGAAATTTTGTTTGTTTGATTCTGCGGTTGCCAACTCTTCTTGACTACCAGACATTCTGCCATCCCACTGTGGATGCCCGAGGCTGACTAAGTGCGTCGCTCTATCACGTGCTTGGGCTGGGTCAAAGTCAATTAGGGTATATTCAGGTTCATCCGCGAACCAAGACATTAGTGCGGGTAAACCAAGTATTCCACCGCCTGCAATGCTGAGAAGTAATAGAGTTACGACTAATATTCCAAACATTGGGATTTGAGTGCCAAAAACTTCTCTACTCGCTTTCATTCGGCTGGCAAGTGAAGAATCTTCAGAGATTTCAGCAACTAATACGCCGTCATGATTTTCTTCTTCTAAAGTAGAAGTTTTTTGAGCCTCATAATTCTGCAAACGAGCAAGTTTCTCACCTTTATTCCCGCTACTAGGGAGATTAAGACTTTTCAACTCAGCAGTCAATTCTGCTGAAGTCATCTCTGCGTATCCCATGTCACTCATCACTCCGTGGCACTAGGTCCTTCATCAACCCAACCCCAAAAGGTGTGTTTTATTTTTACTATTCAAGTTCACTCAAAGTGGTTGAGTCAGTATCTGCTGACTCGGATAACGTAACCTCACCGCCAGTCCATCTTTGAGATAATTGATGTTCAACATCTAACTGGTCGAGGATGCGCGCAATTACGAAATCAACTAAGTCATCAATTGATTGTGGATTGTTGTAATATCCTGGATTTGCTGGGAGAACAACTACTCCATATCCAGAAAGTTTTGCCATGTTTTCAAGTTGCACGGTAGCGTATGGTGTTTCACGCGGCACGACAATTAATTTCCTTCTTTCTTTCAAGGCTACCATTCCCGACCTAGTGATTAGGTTGTCAGTAATTCCTGCTGCTAATTTCGAAATCGTAGTTCCAGATGCTGGGCAGATTATGTAAGCGTCAAATTTTGCAGAGCCAGAGGCTGATTTTGCCGCTAAATTATCGTTGTTTTCTAGTATAGCACCATATTGTGTAGCGAGTTGTTGAGGTGTTATTCCACACTCAAGGTCGAGATTGATGGCTCCTTCTCGGCTAATAATGAGATTGATGTCCCATCCTGATTGAGTCAACATCTCGAGTAAACGAGCGCCATAGCGAGCCCCGCTAGCGCCGCTGATGGCTAATACTGCTGACGGCATTGTTTCTCCCTGACGCCTATCTCATTTCAACTCTTGTAAACATGAATTAAATGCATCCATCGCTGCTACAAACGCTTCGGGTTCGCCTCCCCAAGCAATTCTCACCATGTTTGATAG
>JAERSV010000056.1 GCA_016845345.1 Methanobacteriota archaeon | reverse complement strand
TCTCCGGCAGAGAATTGGTTTGTATTTGGTAATTGATGACGTGATAATGCGATTCCATCCACACCAAACATCTCATCGATATTACATCCACTCAATATTCCACCATGTGATTGGAATCGAGGACCGTGGAAGAATCGTTGGTAAACAAAATCTGACCCAAGAGATACACCACCTCTTGAAGGAGTCCCAATTGATGGTAACTTCAATAATCCTCGATTTGCATCTTTCTTCAGCATTCTGACTAATCCTCGGTGGTGTATTCTTGGCTCTCCGAATACCTCTCCAGATTTGTTGATTAAATCAGATTCTAATCTGCATTTAACCCAAACGTTTTCTGAGTTTTGATGTGAGAATTCAGCAACCACTCTCAACTTTTGCTCATGTTTCAGCAATTTGATAGGCAAACCAAACCTAACTCCTGCGAATCCTATGACCGAGCAAGGGGGCCACAACAATTGTGCGCCTTGTGAAAACATTTCGAGAGCCATTACCCCTGGATGATATGGCACATTATCGATAGCATGGTCTTCTAGGAATGGATAATTCTTGGCATCTATTGTGCACTCAAATGACAGTGAGTCAAATGGTTGGTGAGCCACAATTTTGTCTACAAATGGGAAGCGGTTTGCGTCAGATAACAACTCTGAAACATCAGCTGGCAGCCTTTGCGGAGGCTCTCGGTTTGAACCATCATCATTCAAAACTCCAAGGCTTCCAGCCAAAACAACTCTGCGCTTACCACCCCTCATTACCTCATCAACGAACAAAGATACGCCCTGCTCAACTGAAACTGTCTCAATACCTGCTTCCTCAAACACGCTTTCAATTGAGCCGCGAGTTGCCATCCCAACATCTTGCCAACCAGTCCATGCCAAAGCAACCCCGTGAGGTTCTGAATCTGTGTGTGCAAGACGTGACATTTCAGCATCGAGAATACAATTTGCTGCAGCATAATCGGTTTGACCCCCGTTACCAAAACGGCCTGCGATTGAGGTGAAAGCACAACAATATCGTAATTCATTGCTGTGGTCTCTTACAGAATTAATTAGAGACTGCCAACCATTAACCTTGACAGACATTACATTGCTAAAGGTATTCCAATCCTTATCAGCAACCATTTTTGAATTTTCAATCCCAGCTCCATGAATTATTCCAGTTATCGGAGCGCGCCTCTTCTTCAACTTCTTGAGAACCTTTCTGACCTGTCTACTAACTGTTACATCACAAGAATGGTAAGATGCAGTATTGCCACTTTCTTCTATTTCTGAAATTGTTTTATGAATATCAATTGAACGAACAATCTCCGACCACGCTTTTTCCCAATCAACGATTGTAACTTTGCCGGACTTAGAATCTCTTTGCATCTGTTCTCGTAATTCCATCTTCATCTGCTGTTGTGTGTCTTCTCCTGCATTTGCTAAACTTGAAAGAGAGGGGTCAAGTTTGGTTCGTCCGAGCAATGCAAAGTGACATCCGACTCCTTGATTGGCTTGGGCTAACCCAACAATACAGGCGGCTGTAACTCCTGAGCCGCCTCCAGAAACAATGAATACATCATCCGATTTTAGTGACTGCGGCTCAGATTCATGGGCTTCATCATAAATACAAACCTGCCATCTTCTGCCATCACCATCAATTCCAATTTCACGAGGGCCCATGTGCTCTATTTCACTAAGTATTGTTGTCGCCAATTTATCTGCATCCACCAGTAGTTCGGGTGCAACATCAATTGCTCTTGCCCGGATGTTTGGCCTCTCTCTGCCGAACGATTTGACTATTCCATGTGCACCAGCACCTAGAGGATTGAAGCGATATCCGCCGTTACCATGCCGGCCATCAAGTGCTGAAATAGAACATACAATTCCATCATTACGGTCAGCCAATTTTGCATCTATTTGTTGCAGAACCCCAAACAATCCATGGCAAACCATCTGTGTTTGTTGTTGGCTAGTTACCTCAGCCCAAGCAATTCCTGCTAAGGTACAAGGGGCAGTGTGAATAACCCCTGCAATGTCTAAATCACCAATTATATCACCAAATTGTGAGAGATGATCTTGATTCCCAGGGTCTAATCTGATAATGTCAATTTCACCATCTTTTTCAATTTTGATGTTTGAAGTGATACTGGGGTCCAACATCAACCTAACTGCTTCCGAGCCACTCGATTCAAGTTGCTCGCAAATCGCATTTCCAAGCCCCCAAGAATCGTCGGTCACAATGATGTATGAGCCAGCCATGTCTATTGGATGGGCTTCGGATTCATCTGCTTCCTCAACCTCAACAACCCAACGACGAACTGTGCTTTCAACAGGAATTACCGGAGGTGGTGGCTCACTTACCACTATCTCAGGTTCATCAGAAACCTCTACTATTTCCTGAGGTTCAGAATCAGAAGTTATGTTTTCATCTGGTTCATCTCTCCGCATAGAGACAATGTAAGATATCATATGTGCAAGGGTTGGGTAGTCACGCAATTGGAATGATTCATCTACAGGCAAGGAAAAGTTTTCACGGCATTCAGCCATAATTTCGGCTTGTTTTACCGTATCAATTCCCAACTCACCTTCTAAATCTTGGTCC
>JAERSV010000055.1 GCA_016845345.1 Methanobacteriota archaeon | reverse complement strand
ATTTGGTGCATCTTCAATTACCGCCCATGCTTCTGTTCGGCGACCATGGAATGTGTGCATTTGGGAAATTTCTGAGCGGATTATTGAGTTTGAAGGGTCCTTTTCAAGCACTGATTCCAGCCATTCAAATGAATCGTCTGGACGGCCACTGCGTTCCAATAATTCGGATTTGAGAAGAATCATATCTGTTCCACCAGCATCTAAGGCACAAGCGTGAACTGCCGCCTTCAGTGCTTCTGCTAAGCGTTTTGGCTCACTACACAACAAATGAGCCAATAGAGCCCAGGCCTCACCATTTTGCCTACCCCCTGGAAGTTCCAATCCTAATTCAACCGCATCAATTGCCAACAATGGTTCATCACGGCGTCGATGGATTCTCGACTTCAACAGGTATTGGTCAACTGTTGGATTCTGCTCTAATGCAGCCTCAACAGCAGCTAGAGAATGATCTGAGGAATCTCCTTGTAATCGCTCTTTCAATCCAGAGACAAAACTGTGGTCAGCAGGAGTTGCTTTGCCTAGCGCCTCCAACCGTTGTACATTGCGTTCTGCTGTTTCTGGCCTCAATACTGAGAGGCGGCGAAGAAGGTCAACATCATCTGGAATTTGTGAAAGTTGTTCCCCAACCCAGTGTGCCTCCTCTTCAATATCAGCAGAATCTTTTGCCAATATGGCTAGACAACGCATTGATGCCAAATTACCGGGGGCGAGGTTGCTTGCGACTTCTTTGTAACATGCTCTTGCCCAAGCATCCTCTCCCAATTCATGAGCTATCTCTCCTAAACGTCGGGCTTCTAAAGCAGTAAGACCTAGATTCTTGGGGCCATGAATATCTAATTCGGAAAACAAATCAAACAAACGGTTTGCAAGTGCCATTACTCCTGAATCTGGCTTCTCCTCGGCTTGTGTGAAATCACCATCAGTCGGGTGTGTTGCCAGCATTCCCCTTATTGCTACCAACAATTGTTCTGCTGCTTCTCTAATGCTTGGTGAACCAATTTCTGAATCAAGAGATGCTTCTAAACTACTGATTGAATTATGTGCTGAAATCAAACCTTTCAACTTCGGTTGGGTATGAATTAATGCAGCGCAATCACCTGAAAGTCTACTGACTTCATCAATTAACAACATCATCTGTGTTGCCTGTCCTGCTCGTTCTGCAGCGGCCTCTCGGCTATACCTTCGGAAATGCCCATCAACTTGAATCATCCAGAATATAATTCCTCCACCAAGTAGTGTTCCGAACAAGGTCAACCCAATTTCGAGCGGTGTCATAGACACCTCAGCCTACTGATTGCCTACTTGATGTTGACCCTCACTCTCCCGTAGGGAGAGCGATTTCACCACCCTCTACATTTTTCCGACAATACCCTAATACGGATGCTCTAAACAACAAATATTGGTGTTTTTCAACTTCGAAATCAAGTGTTTTGATGATTGGTCATTACTTAGCGTGAATTCGTCTAAAAATTTGAGAATACATTTGAAAATATCTTATTTGACCCCTAAGGGGTCGAGGGAACTATTGACAACCAACAGCGCACTCGCTGAATCGGGGATACCTCTTGGAGAGCGGTGACTTACTAGCCGAGCGTCGGCAACGATGGAGTAATCAGGGCTTTGATGCTGATGCGATTACTACCCATCTTGAAAATCTCGGTGGCAACATTTCGGAGTCAGTAATCCGGCTTGAAAACGCAATGGTTACTGCCCTTTCACTCCGCCGAAAAGTTGCTAACTGGCCCACTCAATGGCCTGAAAGAGGTGAATTATTGGAAATTCTACGTGACCCAACAAACTTGCAAGCAGGTGAAAGAAAATGGCGAGAAGTGATTGCTAAAAGGAGGCCATGGGTTTTCACAGCAGAAGATTCGCGCCGTAGTTGGTCGAGAGAAGGGCGGAGTGAAGAATTGAATCAATGGCTTGAACGCTTAGAAGCAATTGATGAATCAATGACGCCATACTCAAATGATATCATTTCAGCAATTGAAAATGTTAGCCCAATCAACTACATTGAAGACGTCGTTGCAAATCTTGAACAACGCCAAATTAGGCGTACAGGAATTCTTGAAGATATGGTTGAACATTTACGCCAAGAAAGAGGATGGAAAATGACTGCATTAAGTGGTAATTTACAAGAGAGATACGCTGAAGTTGACCGTATACAAGAGATGGATACCATTCTTGGCAATATTGAAGAAATCGTTGATGAAGTTATTTCAATATATGACACAGATGTTGGGAAGAATATGCTTCATAAAGCAACTCTTGCCCAAAAAATGGAAGATTCTACAAGACTAAAAACAATTCAAGAACAGGCTGAACAATTGGGTGTAGATTACACCACAAGGCTGGCAGATATTTCTATATGGCTCGAAAAAATGAGAGAAAATGGACTGCACATCAAGGCACCACAACATCCACAACCATCTGACCTACTGAACCTAGAAAAGAAAGTAGAAGATACAGAAAAAAGAGTTGTTAGACTAAATGAATCTTGGATAAAACTTGACTCGTTACTCACCCTTTTCCCAGAACACGCGGGGGATGCGATTGCTCTGCAAGGCCAAGTAGATAGAGTGGAAAGTGTTGAAAAATTACTCGCTGTTCTTGAAACAAGAAGGGATGAGAGAGAGCAACAATCCCGAGCGAGATTGGATTCTTGGAGGGATTCTGGATTTGAGGTGGAGCCCCTTGAAACATTGCTCAATAATCGACCTAGAACGGGTTGGTTAGCGATTGATGAACATGCTAAAAAAATTCAGGTTTGTAAACAAATATTAGCAACAATTGAAAGCATTGATGTTTCTTTTGATGGTGCTGATGAAGTTGACGATTGGCGTACTAGAATTACCTCAATTGATGTTGATTCTGATGATTATGAATTAATTCAGGAAGGTGTGACTAAGAGGTTACGCCGCAATCGCTGGCATCGTGAAAAATTGGACGCGGCGAGAATTACCATGGCAACTTTATGGCCAGCAGAAATCAATCCTCACGATCTTACATTATCTGAATATGAAAAATATATCACCAGTTTGGAATCGGGAGAAAGTGTTGTTAAAATTGCAAGGAAATCAACTGAAAATAGAGTTGATAGATTGTTGTCCGCAACTATTGCAGAACTTGACATGTGGCGGCAGGAAGGATGGGATGTTTCTGCACTTGATGAATTAGTCGAAAGAGACCATGTTGAATTATGGATACAACTCCCTAATTTGAGAGAGGCTATTTCTAATCACGATTATTTGATTGAAAGATTGTTGAGGTTACCACTTGAACGTGATAAAAATTTGTTACAAGATGTCGTAGAAAATTCTGCCAGACCTGAGCAATTAAATAGACTCCAAGACTCCATTCCTGAACTTGCAAAGCACCTCTCTGCTTTACCTGCAAAAGACTCTGGGGAAATCAGGCTTTTTACCCCGACTCCACCACAAGTTTTCGCTAAATTACACCCACTGAAACCTGTTCTTCAACCGGTTATTGAAACCGAAAAACCCGAAAAAAGAGCTGTTGCTGAAACTATGGAAATAATTCAGGAAATACCAGAAAAAGTGATTTCTGAACCTCTTGGAGTTCAATCAAGTGTACCTTCGAAAACGGATGATAGTGATACTATTATTCCAACACCAACCGCACCTACTGTGAAATGGGATGAAGATGTGGATGTTGCCACCTCTCAACCAGATTTAGATGATTCATCATGGGAAGTATTACAGAAAAAAATTGGTCTCCCTATGGATAATTCACCAAGAGATGTGCGCGTCCAACGGTTAGCAAGATTATGTGAATTGTTGAAACCCATTACTGGTGAAAATAGTGAAAGTGAATTAGGGCTAATATCTCGATTGGACAAGGTCGCTGATGAACTGCAAAAATGGACTGCCCAGCGTCTTGAAAGAAGGCACTGCTCTTTAGAAGGAAATTTAGCAGGTATATCCAAACGATTGGCTGAAAAATTGGATGAAATTCCCGGGCCGGGGTTCAATTTACCCCGTGATACCGATGAAACGAAATTACCTGATGTTGGTGACATCAGGGCTATTTCAGAGCAAGTTAGGAGATTAGAAGCAACTGCGAAAATACCTCTCGCTAAAATGAAAGATGTTGCTAATGCAAATGCTTGAGAATTTCATTCACTCAAATCATTGAGTAAATCATCTGCTTCATCCGAAGTGATCAAATCTTCGCGCGGTGCCGCTTCAACTTCGAAACTACTCGGCTCTTGAGTGGCTTGAGGAGCAAATGGGTCTCGAGCCATTTGACCAACCCCAAGAGGCGGGGGCGGTGGTGGCAGCTCATCTGTTGCTAGAGGTTGTACAACTTGGGGCGGCGGTGCTGGTGGTGCTGGAGCCGCTGGTGGGGGTG
>JAERSV010000054.1 GCA_016845345.1 Methanobacteriota archaeon | reverse complement strand
GGAGACATACTCGCGGGTCTGACCCAGCAAACCTTTGGAGACCTTGGAAATGTGACTCGAGATGAATTATCACGATGGGAATCAATTGAAGGGTCGGTTGACCTCTTAGGGGATGGGTGAAGTCATGTCGCTGGAGTGGAACCTTGAGCGAATTAGCCGCGCTGGATTCATTGGAATACTGCGCGGTGATGACCCTGACACCCTTATTGAACGTGGATTAGCACTGGCCCAAGCAGGTGTTAGAGTTCTTGAGGTAACACTGGACAGCACTGATGCTGCAAGGGTTTTTGCTTCTCTGAAAGAACAACTTGGTGATGAGGTAATGCTCGGTGTTGGAACCGTGATGCATCCACCGACTGCACTCCCATCGGTTGCTGAATGGGGTGCTGATTTTGCCCTTTCTCCAGTCAATCCAGAAGGATTTATTCAACTTGCAAATGAGTTTGACATTTTGGCTGTGCCGGGTGCTGCCACGCCTGGAGAATTATGGAAAGCCCATACCGCGGGGGCTATGCTTGTCAAACTCTATCCAGCCGCCACAAATTGGTCACCAGAAATGCTGGGAAAATTACCTAGACCCTTGCGTCAAGTCCATACTTTACCCACCGGAGGAATAAAACCTGAAGATGTGATAACTTGGTTAGATGCTGGTGCTTTTGCATGTGGCATTGGCGGCAATCTATCTATTGAAGAGGCAGGTTTTCTAAGCAGTGAAATCTTGGCAAGAAGAGGAGTGATGAGATGAAGATTCGTTCAGCCAGTGTAGTCCGATGCCCACCTAGATGGCTTCTTCTCCGATTGGAAAGTAGTGATGGTGAAATTGGATGGGGCGAAGCCATTGGCGACCTCCATGAAGAGGTAGAAGCAGCACTGAAAGCAATGTGTGACCGTGTTTCTGGAACAGATATTACTGGAATTGAGAGAATAACACAGGAAATGCACAAAGGCAGATTTTGGCGTGACGGCCCTGTACTCAACACCGCAATTAGTGCTCTTGAAATGGCACTTTGGGACTTGCGTGGTAAGCAGGTTGGAGCCCCTGTTCACCAATTATTGGGTGGGCCTGTAAGAGACAAAGTAACTGTCTATCGTAACTTATGGGGTAGAAACCCAGAAGAGTTTGCACAATCAGGTAAGGCGGCTCTTAGTGAGGGGCTTAAAATGGTCAAGGTTAGCCCGGCTGGCCCTACCACAACAACACCCTCAGATACCGAATTACAAGGAATACTTGACACGGTTCAAGCAGTTAGGGATGCTATTGGTGATGCGAAATTAGCAATTGACCTCCATGGTCGATTGACGCCGGCTGCAAGCCGTAGATTGCTTCCTCTACTGGAGCCATTTGACCTTGCTTTTGTTGAGGAGCCTTGTCTCCCGGATGGAAGTGTGCACCATTTGAGGGATTTACAACAATTGCACCTTGAACAGAGGATTCCTTTGGCAACTGGTGAGCGCTTGCTGACCAAGCGTCAGTTCGCTGACCACCTGTTCCCAAGTCCGGTTGCCGCCGTGCTCCAACCCGACTTGTCGCTAGTCGGTGGCATCCGAGCTGGAATCGAAATTGGCGCAATGTGTGAAACTGCACAAGTTTCTCTAGCACCACATTGCCCCTATGGACCAATTCAACTCGCGGCATCACTTCAGGTTGCAGCCGCCAGCCCTGCTCATACTTTCCAAGAATTCCAATCACTTGGAGGAGCCGCTGGAGGTGGAACACCTGGCGGTGGTGCAAACTGGGCATTCAACCTGCTTGCAACTCCATTCTTAGTGGAAGGTGGCATGGTTGAGGTGCCGCATGGTCCGGGATTAGGGATTGAAGTTCAAGAACACCTGATTGAGGAACACATGGAAGCATGGAATCCGCATCCACCAACGCTTTGGCACCATCCTGATGGTTCTCATGCTGAGTGGTGATTAGGTCAACGCCCTAATTCTCTAATTCAGCATCAATGATTATCTCACCTACTTGGGGAACAAATGGAGGACTCCAAGGGTCACTTCCTAACTCTTCTTTGCCCAGCCTCAAATTACTGAAAATATACCAACCTAGGGCAGGACCTGCTGCTGCAAGCATGAACAATAACCAATATGCATCGCTACTTAATGCCAAAATTAGACCTCCCATACCAACCATTACGAAAGTTGCGGACAAGGCTTGAGTAGTCTGGAAAACCGACATGTGAGTCCCCCCCAGTCTTGGGTCAGCAATGTCTGCCCATGTGGTGATGAAGGTGAACATCATCCAATCAGTAAGTACGAGTGTAGGGATCCAGATGGCCAATGTGACAATACCTGGCAATCCAAGCAACATCGAAGCCCCCAATGCAATATAACAAACGACTGAGCCAAGCGCATACAATCTTAGCATTCGTTTCCTACCATACAAGTCTGAAATCCATGGACCAGCCAGTCCAAGGTAGTTGATGATGGCAAACAGATTCCACCAACGAGTTATCTCTGCTCCATCCATATTCTGAACTTCTACAAGATAAGCCGAAAACCACGCCTCAAACCCATCACCAAGAGGCAACAAAATACAACCAAGAAGAACAAACCAAGCAGTCTTGGTCTGCATAGCTGCTAGAACCTTTGACATCATTGGATTTCCTTCAGGGAATGGACTCGCTTGTTCAGCCTTCGCTAGTGGTTTGCCTTCCTTCATCATCAGAGTAATACCAATGCCAGAAGCCATTACGACTAGAAGAATCAAGAAAGTCAATACCTGAATAGATGCGAAATCAGTAATACCATCCGAAATGAATGGTGATGCACCTCCGCCTCCAACCCACCAACCCATCAGGAGGATGACAAGATGGCCGCCTCCACGATATGCAAGATTAACCATTGAATTGGCACGGCCAAGAAGTGGCACACTTTCTGCCATCATTGCACTAACTGCTTGTTCTGCAAACAATCTAGGCACTAAAGCCAACAGCAATACTGCAATCCATATCCAGGGCTGACTACCTACATCAATCACCACGAGTGGCATTAGTAACACAAGATGACCGAGTGTGCCGTAAAGCATCCAACTTCGTCTCTTCCCCCAAGGAAGAGTCTGCATCCGATCAACCGGTTGAGCCCATAGAGGTCTCAGGAAGAATGGGATTTGAACAACCATGAACATGGCAGCAACAGTGTACTTGTCTAAACCGAACTCAGCCATACCAAGTGTGCGACCCCAATAACCAAGGAAAGCGAAGGGCATGGAGAATCCAAGATAGAAGAGCACGAACCAGAGGTCTCTGAATCGGTCATCCTCCCCAATATCACGACGTTGGATTTCTGCCTCGTCGCGTGATGATTTCGGAGCTAGAGAGATGAATACAAAGAGGGCTAGAGCAATAGCCACCAAGATAAGTGCAAGTGAGCCAAGTGAGAATCCACCAGAGATTGCACCCTGTGCATCCAAGCCGTCATCAGTTTCGTTGGTTCCATTAGGATTCCAATCCCACCAGGCGTGAAGTGCAACTATGTCAAGCCCGGTTTGTAGGCCATCCTCAACATTTGAACGCCCACCCGCAAGTGTGTTAA
>JAERSV010000053.1 GCA_016845345.1 Methanobacteriota archaeon | reverse complement strand
CAGAGGACCATCCGTGCGATGTCCAGGGTCTCGGCGTCGGTGACCCGCAGGCCGTCCCGGAACTCCGACTCGATGCCGAGCCGGTCCATGAGGGCGCCGATCTGGGGGCCCCCGCCGTGCACCACGACGGGCCGGATGCCCACCGAGTGCATGAGGACCACGTCCTCGGCGAAGCGGGCGGCCAGCTCGTCGTCGACCATGGCGTTGCCGCCGAACTTGACCACGATGACCGAGCCGGCGAACCGTTGGATGTACGGCAGGGTCTCGACCAGTACGGCGGCCCGCCGCTCGGGCGAGAAGTCGGACAGGCCGCTGGAGGCGTCGGGAGCAGGGGCGTGGCTGGTCATGAGGTCCGCATGTTCTCGTCGATGTAGGCGTGGCTGAGGTCGGTGGTGACGATCCACGCCGTGCCGTCGCCCTGGCCGAGGTCGACGTCGAGGTCGAGCCGCCGACCGGCCATGTGGGCGGCCAGGGCGTCGTCGTCGACCGACTGGACGGCGCCGGCGGCGTAGACCACCTGCCCGCCGTAGGCGATCGTGATGGCGTCGGGGTCGAAGGCGATGCCGGCGGCGCCCATCTCGGCGGCGATCCGACCCCAATAGGGGTCCTGCCCGTACCAGGAGCACTTCACCAGCTGGCAGTTGGCGGTGTCCCGGGCGCCCTTGGCGGCCTCGGCGTCGCTGGCCGCCCCGGTGACGGTCAGGAAGACGGTCTTGGTGGAGCCCTCGGCGTCGTCGGCCATCTGGACGGCCAGGTCCCGACAGGCGTCGGCCAGGGCGGCACCGAGGGCGGCCTCGTCGACCGGGCCGGCGGTGCCCGAGGCGAGCAGCAGCACCGTGTCGTTGGTGGACTCGGCGCCGTCCACCGTCAGGCAGTTGAACGACACGCCGACGGCGGCGCGGAGCAGGTCGGTGGCCGTCCCGGGGTCCACGGCGGCGTCGGTGGTGAGCACGGCCAGCATGGTGGCCATGTTGGGCTCGAGCATGGCCGC
Source organism: Methanobacteriota archaeon (assembly GCA_016845345.1). Taxonomy (GTDB): domain Archaea; phylum Thermoplasmatota; class Poseidoniia; order Poseidoniales; family Thalassarchaeaceae; genus MGIIb-Q1. The sequence goes on along the minus strand of JAERSV010000053.1, from coordinate 1,511 downwards.
GCCCTTGGCCACGCCGCCCACGGTGAAGGTCCCGCCGTCGGCCGTCGTGCCGGTGGCCACGGTGGCCTTGGAGACGGTGTCGGTGGTCATCATGGCCCGGGCGGCGTCCGGGCCACCGTCGCCGGCCAGGGTGGCGGCCAGCGGCCCGATGGCCGGGGCGATGGCGTCCATGGGCAGCGGGAAGCCGATCCAGCCCGTCGAGCAGACCAGCACCTCGTCGGGGGCGCAGCCCACGGCCTCGGCGGTGAGCCGGCACATCTCCTCGGCGTCGGCCCGCCCCGGCGCCCCGGTGGCCGCGTTGGCGTTCCCGCTGTTGAGGACCACCGCGGCGGCCCGGCCACCGGTGGCCGCCAGGTGGTCCCGGCAGGCCAGGACGGGCGGGGCGGTCATCAGGTTGGAGGTGAACACGCCGGCCGCGGTGACCGGCGCCCCGTCGGCGGTGGCCACCATGGCCAGGTCGGGGGCACCCGACGGCTTGATGCCACACGTGGATCCGGCGGCCACGAAGCCCGGCACGTCGGTGACGCTCACGGGTACACCCCCACCGTCGACAGGCCGGTCGTCTCGTCGAGGCCGAGGAGGGCGTTGGCGCACTGGACGGCCTGGCCGGAGGCGCCCTTGACGAGGTTGTCGATGGCCGACAGCACGACCAGCAGCCCGGTCCGGGGGTCGACCCGGGCGCTGAGGTGGGCGGCGTTGGAGCCGAAGGTGGCCTTGGTGGCCGGGGACCGTTCGTCGACCACCACGAAGGGCTCTCCGGCGTAGGCGTCGGCAAGGACGGCCAGCGCCCCGGCGGTGTCCAGGCCCCCGTCGGTGGGCCGGGCGTAGCAGGTGGCCAGGATGCCCCGGTTCATGGGCGCCAGATGGGGGGTGAACAGCACCGACACCTCGCCGGCGGCGGCCAGGTCGGCTCCGTCCTCGCCGGTGCCGAGTACCTGCTCCATCTCCGGCGTGTGCCGGTGGCCGAGGCCGTCGCCGGGCCCGCCGGCCAGGCCGTATGCGGTGAAGTCCTCGTCGACGGTGCAGAAGGTGGTGTTGGGCTTCGGGGGCCGTCCGGCACCCGACACGCCACTGGCCGCATCGACCACCAGGCCGGCCGGCTCGACCAGGCCGGCCCGCAGGAAGGGGGCCAGCGCCAGGGAGGCGGCCGTCGGGTAGCAGCCGGGCGAGGCCACCAGGCGGGCACCGGCCAGGCCGGGCCGGAACAACTCGGGGAGCCCGTAGGCCGCGCCGTCGAGCAGGGCGGGTGCGGCGTGCGGCTCGCCGTACCAGGTCGGATAGAGGGCCTCGTCGCGGAGCCGGAAGTCGGCGGCCAGGTCGACCACGTGGCCCACCCGGTCCAGCAGGTCGGGCACCAGGGCCTGGGAGGCTCCGTGCGGGAGGCCGAGGAAGGCCACGTCGCAGCCGTCGACGGCCGCCTCGTCGGTCGGCGCGTAGGTCAGGCCGCCGTAGTGGCCGGCCAGGCTCGGGTACAGGTCGGCGACCGCCGTGCCGGCCTGGGACTCGCCGGT
>JAERSV010000052.1 GCA_016845345.1 Methanobacteriota archaeon | reverse complement strand
GTTCAATTCCCGGTCGCGGCCCTCACTCTCATTAATTAGCAATAATTGAGGCAAATATTGAATCGGTTCAGACTTAATGAATTTCAATCAGAATACGAAAATATTCTCACTTTTTATCGTTTATTGAATCAAGGTCTATCGAATGGCCCATTCTATTTACTTTGGTTGAAATATAATCAATATTATCAACTCCAACGCCAACAACAAGTGGTATCTGTTCAACCACTTCAATACCTAAATTATTCATTTGTTGAACTTTGTCGGGATTATTTGTCAACAGGCTAACTTCTGGGATATTTATTGCCTTTAGGATTTCAGCAGCAATTCTATAATCCCGCGCATCAGCAGGGTGGCCTAGCAAAATATTTGCATCTAATGTGTCTACACCCTCATCTTGAAGATGGTATGCTTTTATTTTCTCACGTAGTCCAATTCCTCGGCCTTCTTGACGCAAATATACAACACAACCCCAACCCGCCTGATGTATCATCTCCATGGCTGACTTTAGTTGAGGACCGCAATCACACCGAAGGCTTCCAAAGGCATCCCCAGTCAAACATTCTGAATGAATACGAACTAGCACAGGGTCTGGCCCAATCATATCACCAAGGGTTAATGCTACATGATCTAAATTAGTTGATTGTTCATGAAAAACGCGAATTCTAAAATTACCAAATTCTGTTGGTAAACTAGCATCAGCTGGAATATCCTCAGCCTCATGAACTGAAATTTCGTTTTTAGAATCCATTGTAACAACTCACTGCTTCTCAATAATGAATCTAAATTCGCCAGCATCTTCTACGAGAGAAAGCAATTTGGCTCCAATCCTGTCTAGTAACAGTGGGATATCATGCTTTGTCTCTGCATCATCAGCAATTACCTCAAGTGTACTACCTGTTTTCATCCCATCCAAAGCCTTTCTAGTTTCATGCACAGGCACTGGGCAATGATATCCAAGCAAATTTAGTGTGAGCATCAATGCTTCCTCGGTTACTTCGAGTATACTGCCTCTTTTCAACCCATTCAGAGACATTGTTTTGATAGGGTGGTGGCTCATCAAGCATTCATGGAACGGCCACAGGATGATGTCTCTTGGTCGGAAATCGCTGAGAGATTGAAAATAATTGGAATCGTTGTGGGGCTACTAGTCGTGGCTGAACTGTTCTATCGATGGTTAACTTATCCAAACGATAGTTTTGCAATTTACCAAGAATTACTCACTTGGGCGTGGTATCACACTCACTCACTAATCTTTGGTGCAGAGAGCGTGTCGTATGTTAACACGGATGGGCCGGCTACAATCCTTCAGTTTACTCACACTTCATTCGTTGGTAGTAGTATGGATGCATTAGAAGTCACAGACGAATGTGCTGGAATCCATGAAATTGCATTTGTTTCATTCATGATTTGGATGACTCCAGGGGTTTCTAAACATTTGAAATTACGAGGAATTTTTGTCATGGCTGGGGTTCTCAGTTTGTTAAACTTGGTTCGCTTAGTTGTTCTATATCCTTTGGCAGTGGGTGGGTGTGCCGAGAACCCGGGAGCATACGGTTGTTGGGCGCCAATGTGGGAATTTCATCAATTTATGCTTGATATTGGATTTCTATTAGTCATTGTCATTGGATGGACGGCTTGGTACTTAGCAGTAGGTGGGCCGGCTAAAACAAAACAATTAGGTGACATAAAATTGCGATTCGCATTACCAACTCATGTCTCACAACGACAACCCCTCACTCAATCATCTATTATTGTGCTACTATTAGCAGGAATATTGGCAACTTCTTCTGTTTACACCCTAGGATTTGATGATGAAGCCGAACAACAACGACTTGAGGCTGAGGGTTGTGAAGAAATAATCAGTGCTTATTGTTCAGAAGAAACAAGGCAGTGGGATGATATTTCGGGCAAGGCGTGGAGATATTTGTTAATCAGTGGAATTGCTGCCTCATTTGCTATGATGAAACTTCATTGGAGAAACGAATCTGACGAAGAAAAGGAAGAGATAACTCCTGTAATGAAACACACGAAGTTGGGTGATGATGAGGAATAACCCCCAAGAATATTAGGAAAATAGCCCTATTTGCTTATTTCAAGGTTTACTGAATTACCTTTCCAATCTCGATTTGCCATCATTTTTATGACAGATTCAACTTTATCAAGATGAATCTCTACCTCGCTAGAATCATCTTCGATTGAAACTTCGCCGATTGCGAGTTGGTCAAGTTTTGCTTCATTCGAAAACCAATTTGTGAGAGTGTGATTTGTAACTCCTTGATGCTTGCCAACAGAGACTTTCACAGGTACCATACCAAAATTATTCGCTACTTCCTCCCAATCCTGTTGTTTACGCACTGGGTCTCTGTCAACACCCTTAGGCAATGCTGGTGGTTCAGATTCAGGAATGGATAGATTCCAAGTGGCAGAAATTTTCTGCAACTGACCCTCATCTTCACCGCTCACGAAAGACCATGCAGTGCCTTTGCGACCCATTCTTCCCGTTCTTCCAATTCTGTGGACATAACTTTCAACATCAACTGGAAGATCGTAATTGACGACAATCGTAACACCATCTACATCTATTCCACGTGCTGCAACATCAGTACAGATGAGTATCTTCTCGCTACCATCTTTGAAGGAGTCAATAATTCTCCCACGTTTGTTTTGGGGCATATCACCGTGAAGTCCTACTGCATTGAATCGGAATTTGTTTAACCTCTGGGCTAGTAAATCAACCATCCTTTTGGTATTTGAGAAAATCATCATCTGGTCATTATCATCCATGTTCACAAGGATTCTGCCTAAGGCCCACAATTTATTGGCTCGGCCTATGGAGATATGCATTTGATTGATTTCAGGAATTTTGACTTCTAAATCATCTGACATAACATGTTCAGCATCTGTGATGAATGTATTTGCCGCCTCTAAAACCTCATCAGGGAAAGTGGCACTGAAAAGCATAGTTTGCTTTCGGTTGACCATTTTTTCTAAAACCCAGAGAATATCAGGGAAGAAACCCATGTCAAGCATCCGGTCAGCCTCATCAAGACAGAGAGTAGAGATAGTTTCGAGTTTGAGATGACCTCGCTTACTCATATCAATAATACGGCCTGGAGTTCCGACTACAATCTCTACACCATCGTCTAGTTTTTTGGCCTGTTTGTCAACATCTGTGCCGCCGTAGACTGTAATAATCCCTAATCCTTTATCTCCTTGTAACCACTGTAATTCTTCAGCAACTTGCTGTGCTAATTCCCGAGTTGGAGTGATGATAATTGCTTGTAGATGGCCATTTGCCTTTGTGGACTCAATAGTTGAAATGCCGAACGCGGCAGTTTTGCCAGAACCTGTTCTAGCCTGACCGACCACATCACGGCCGCTACGAGCCAACGGTACTGCTTCGGCTTGAATCTGAGTGGCGAATTCCCAGCCTTTGTTCGAAATTGCTGCAAGAATTGATGGATCCAAGTCCCACGATGAGAACTTTACATTGGAAACTGCCGTTTTGTTGGCCATCTTTTCACCTGTCCTGCTCAGTAGGACTCGGCTTCGCGAATTTCTTCTTGTAATTCGCCCATCCAGTACTTACGACAGTACTCCTTTGTGAAGAATCTATTTTCATCCATATGTACGCCAGCCCCTTCCTTTCGTTCTTGGCGGCGATTACTGACTGATTTGATATCAGGAATCTTTTGGCGGACGTGTTCCCTCATGTATTGACGGAACTTTGCTGCCTTTACTGGATTGTCACCTTTGACGCTACGGCCGTCCCACAAACGCTCAAACTGCTCGGCCTTCCAATCGCCCGATTTTGCACTCATGTAATCACTCAGCGAGCCGCCCACCTGCCGCCCCTCTTTAATAATGACGCAAGGAGGAATTTGCTGATTCACTCTTTAGAACCGGGTTCATCCCTTTTTTCTTGACCAGAAAGTTGCTTCTGAGGAGGTAAATCAGCAGGTGGTAATATCGGCATCCCGTCGATGTCGGTGGCCGGTGGAGCCTTCGCCAAGTAGCGATTTTTCTCATCTTCACCACCATCGATTTCGGGGTCTCTTGATAACTCTTCGAGCAACAAAATTAGCTCAGGTCTTGTCTCTTGACGCAATAAATCCGCAGCCTGTATCCGCATCTCAGATTCTGTGAATAAACGCGGCATCATCAGAATGCATGCCCTTCTGATCGCAGGGTCACTATGTCGGGCACCATCAATACAGAGGCGATTCATTCTAAATCCAGTAATGTCAATTGAATTCAAAGCGCGTAATGCTGGTTTCCTAACCGCAGCACAGGTATCAAATAATGAGTTCTCAATGAGGATTTTTGCCATTCTTGGTTGAGTTGCCGCTAATGTGGGTAAAGTACGAGCGGCTTGAACCCTAACTTGGTCTGAGTCATCACAAAGTGCCCACCCAATCAAATCCCAAACCGAAGCCGATTTGGTTCGGGCGAGAGGAGGGAGAATTTTTGCAGCCTCAAGCCGTAACTTGTCATCCTCAAGACGTAGTAGTTCATCAAGATGGAAAACAACGACCTCAGGCCAAACTTTACACATTTCTTTCAGAGCGTTGTAAGCAGGTTTGCGCCTGTTTATATTCGAAGAACGCAACTCTTGTGTTAGGATTTCTTCAGTTGCAGAGGGGAAAACTGGAGACACGATTTCAAGACATTTTGATGCTGATTTTCTCACCTGCGGGTCAACATCATCGAGTAGTTCATGCAGGTGTTCAAACAATTCATCTGCCTCAACAAGAGCACAATAAGGTAGAGAAAAAAGAGCAGATATCCTAATTTCAGGATTGATATCAGATAGAGCCAATTTCAATTGTTCTTGTACAGCATCAGAGTCACTTCGCATTACCCTTGGTAAGGCTCTGACACCATCCGCTCGAGAGACAAGTTGGGGTTTTTCTTTCCAACGAACTTCTATTGCTTGAATTGAACCGTTGCATAATGAGATAATGTCGAAATGCTTGATTGCATCCCAGTGGCCTTGTGGTGCACGATAGGCTTCGTCAACGTGTCCTGGAATACCTCTCTCACCTATTTGCAGAGGGAGACCTGTCTTTGGATCTCTTGCGATATACCTGTCCATCAGACTACCCCCTTACCCTTGACCCTATTTTAGGCATTCACTCTCAATACCTGAGGGCGCGCAAAAGTTCCCCCGTCTTTGTTGTTGTGCTTCTGATAAAGCACATACTTGATGCACTTGGGCTAACCAGCATAGGTTATGGAGAAGAGGGCGAGGTTCGTTTGGGGTATTGACCGCTTGTGGCCTGGCCCCATTGAATTTGATGACCCTAGGCTTCTCTTACACCCATTACATATTGAATTTCGAAACCAAAGAGTATCCGGTCTACCGTTCAGTATTCTGAGGGATTTTATTGATGAATTTGAAGATGTGCAGATTGATGCTGGAGCAGTATCTCACAAAGACGTGATGGATTTACTTATGATTGGTTGTCAACGTGCTACAATTGACCTATTTGCTAAAGACAAAGAAATTGCACTCGGTCATGCGGTAACAGAGCGAGTAATGGTGCGGGTAAAACTTCCAAGTGAAGTTTCACTTACTTACATCACTGACACGCTAACACCGCGGCTACAGGAAGTAAAACAATTTGGCCCACGTTCTGCTGTCTTAATCAGTCAGAGAAAAGGAGATCTGTCATTCGTGATGGATAGACTACCTGCTAACCTACGGAATTCCTTCTCTTGGTGGCTTGCTCCTGATGAAGGAGACATGGTTTCCCTTAGAAGTAATGACCATATCGCTGGGTGGGTACTAGATGGTGCGCGCGTGTTAGGTGATTAAATTGAGTCAAATAAGCGAAGCGGAAAATGACATCCGTCGCCTGCTTGCTATGACTTGGAGAACTTGGGGTAATGAGCCTCTGGATGCAAGTTCGATAACTAGAACATGGAGTCTTGACCTTGGTTGGTTAGCACCAACAGATGCTGAAATATTACTCACCAAACTCCTCGCAAAGGGGTGGTTGATTTCAAAAGACGACAGACTCTCTACGAGTATGGAGTTAGATGATGTATCTGTTCCTTTAGGGTGGTTCCCTCGAAGTACGGTTCTCGAGAATCCACCAAGTTGCCCCCAAGAGAGTAACCAAACGCGTCCTTCGAGGAGAGCCGAAAAGAGCATTTCACAGGAAAGTGGGGTTGTCGAAGTCGCTGAAATGAAGACCAAGATCGCAGGTGATAAAGCACCTGATGTTGGCACAAAATCATCTGCATCGAAATCTATAGTCGGGACTACTGGCAAACAATCTTTCGATGTGCCAGCATTGTTGCAAGTGATTTCAAAAGAGTCTGAACTTGCCCGCCAAGAAGTCATGAGGAGGGCACAAAGGAAGCGAAAATCCTTAGGCCATATCACCGTGTGGATGGCTTTGATTCTTGTAGCAAGAGAATTGCAAGTTGATATTGAAAAACTAATTCCATTAGACCAATGATTGAATAAACTCAATCTATCTGAGCGTTGCCATTCTCTCTAAGACTGTCAGCCGTCAGCAAAAGTGGCATCAAACCAAGTGCTAATGTCAGTGAAAAGAAAACGGTCAATGAAGTCACAACTCCAAAATCTTGAACGACTGGCATAGGTGATAATCTGAGAACCAAGAATCCACAAATTGATGTCCCAGCAGAAAGAATCAGTGCAACACCTGTTGTCGCGTGCATCTCTTTGATTGCCTCCCAAGGTTCCAATTTTTCTTTCAAATCCTCATATTTTCGCCAAACGTGAATTGAATAATCAATGCCTAAACCAATAGTAAGGGCTGTGACCATCACTGTCAGAACATTCCAGTTGAGATTTAACAATGCCATCGCCCCGACTACCCATGTAGTGGCAATGGCCACGGGGGTAACTACAATTATTGAAAGTCCAATTCGACGAGTCAGAGCGAATAGCACAATAGTAGACACAATTAGACTGATTACTGTTGACTCGAGTTGAGAAGAGGTTAGTCCTTCTAAGACCAAATTGAGCCTGACTGGGTCGCCACCAACGAACATTGCAGCCTGGACCCCATATTTACCAGTAGATTGAGAAATCGCTGTTTCTAAGCCTTCTACGGCTTCAACAGACTCACTATTGCTTGAGACTTGGACCATGATTTCAGTTCTCATGTATAGTAAACACCCATTTTCACATCCACTCTGTGAGTCAAATGAGATGTGAGCAACATTACTTACTCGTTCTGACCATGTTGAGCCTGATAGTGAATCTCCTACCGATTGATTCTCAATTAATTCAATGAGGGCTTCTACGGTGTCACCGGTATTGTAATCGTTTTCCACTAAATCATTGCCAATAACTCTCAAACCGTGGCGGTTTCCAAATTCAGCATCCCTCTCGATTGCGTCTCGCAATACTGTATGGATTGATTCAATCATAGGTTCACCATCGCCAACAGCGCGAGGTATTACCACGCGCGGCGCCAATTCTAACCGGTGATTCATTAGATTACTAGCTTCGATAAATTCTAAATCATCAACAATCTGTACTTCACCTGGCAGAGGTTCCGAAAGGATGTATATTGGCCTCCAACCCGTTGCTTCATATGATGCGTAAATATCAGTCCGTACTTGCATAACCTCCATATCATCATCTAAGAAATCTGTTAGGTCAAATTCGGTTTCCAATTTTGCCGCAGCTGCGATAACACTGCTAATTGTCAACATCACAACAAAAATTAATGCAAATGCCTGAGTTCTTCTCTGAGTTATCACAACTTCCCTTGCTTTGATTTTCAAGCCATCCCAATGGCTCTTTGGTCTGAATCGTTGTGCCGACTTCTCCATCAATACATGCATAGAACCAACTACAATTGTTGAAGTTACAAATGCCGAAACAACACCAAATGCTAATGCCAAACCAAATGAACGGACAGGTGGTAAAGGAGATACCACATTTGAAAGGAAAGCAGCCACGGTTGTAATAACGGTCAAAGTTAGAGCGAGGTATAACTCATTTAGCGCTAATGCCCATGCTGCTGGAGTATCCGACCCTTCCGACCTTCGTTTCTCATAACTTCTCTGGAGGTGTATAGAATAATCAATACCAAGGCCCAAAACAACGGGTGCAACTGCAACGTGTAACACAGAAAAGGTGGGAGTTATTGCTGCCAGCGCCCCGTAAGTCCACACGATAGCCATTGAAAGGGCTGCCAAAGGGAAAAGTACTCCGCGGGCTGAACGAAATGCGAACGCTAAAATTACTACGACTACGAGCAGAGCCCCAGCAATTAGCCAAACAAGATTGTCTATTGTGCCTTCATTAATATCATGGCTGAGCACATCATCTGAAATTAATCCATAAGTCAAGTTTCCTTCTTCGCCTAAAGTATCGAATTGCTGACGTAGAAGGTGAACCATTTGTTGGCGTGACTCATCATCAAAATCTGGCCTAATGTAAAGTACCCACAGATTACTGGATGCATAAGGTGTGGCATCACCAGTCGTTCTGTTGGAGTCAAGCCACATGCAAGTTGTGGATTCAAATTGTAGATCTTTGTTGAGTAATGCGTCTCTACCAAAACTTGCAAGCATCAGTAATTCATCATTTGATGCACCATCTGCACATGTTTGTCCTTCATCTAAAGTGTCGTTAAGTAACTGTTCCCAAGAGGTTGATTCACTCAATTTTGCATCAGGTGATGTTTCGTCGAGTCCTCTTTGTATGATATCCGGGATAGCAATATATTCAGAAATTACCGGGCCATGCGATTCTGACCATTCTAAAATATCATTCAAATCAGATTGTTGTTGGATAAGAGACTCAATCGATAAGACATTGCTACCATCATCGACTTCAACATGAACAAAGAGAGGAATTCGCTCTTTTCCAAACGCATCTTCAATCTTCAGTTCAGATGCATCATTTGGTCCATCTGGAGCAAAAGCGTCTAAATCAGTGTGGAATGAAGGTAATGGGAATAGAAACAACCCGAAAATAAGAGTAATGACAACGGCGGCAAAAAGAAGTCCGGGCGAGCCCTTCTCGAACACAGAAATAAGG
>JAERSV010000051.1 GCA_016845345.1 Methanobacteriota archaeon | reverse complement strand
CCTCCAACTCGGTCCCATAGACTGTTGGCAGCACCAAGAACTTGAGGTGGTAGCCCCAAATCACTTGTGAATTTGTCAAGGTACTCTTCTGGTCCTGTAATTCTGTGAGCACCTAATTCTCGTGAAACAAGTCGGATGGTTCTCTTCAACTCTTTGAGTTTCATTTCATCTTCCATATCAAATGCTTCCGCAATATCCTCAACTCTCCGAGGAATTCCTGCTTCTCTTGCAGCAAGATAAACACATGCTGCAGCAACTCCTTGGATACTTCGTCCTGTAACTAATCCCTTTTCAGTTGATTTACGGTAGAATGCTGCTGCCTCTTCTTGATGTTGCCTAGGCAAACCTGACTTATCTCTAATGAATTGCATTGCTTTAACGAGATTTCGAGCACGGCTACTTCGGGTTTTTGACCTGTCATCAATAACGGCTCGTCTTCGCCAATCTCTCAGAGCCTTGCCTGAAATACCGTGGATTTTCGCCCGGGACCCCATTAGGTCACCTCTACTTATGCTGGTGTTTAATCCCTTGTCGGACAATGTAAGAGTTGGTGGAGCACCAACCCTTGATCTATCTGGGCCTTCTCCGTGATTTACCCATTCTGCACCAGGGTCAATGACGTCTTTCTCAACCACTAATCCACAGGATTGACAAACGACTTCACCACGAATAGAATCTAAGTCCCATTCAATTGCACCACACTCATCACAAGGACCCTCGTGACCCTCAATTTTTCTTACCTGTGAGGGACGCTTTGCTGAACCGATAACATTCCTGTTTGAGAATGCTCGCTTCTTAATTTCATTAACTTTTTTCTGCTCAATTTCTGCTTTTGTTTTATCTGACATGCTTTACAACCTCGGGTTACATAGTTAGTTGTTGCCCGCAGTATATAAACCTATGGTATGAAATGTGTGTTCATTTACTTTACGCACGCGCTCTGAACACAAATTTTGGGCCCCAACACCGATATTAATCCAGCGACCCTATTTGAACGATGCAATTACCCTGAAAATACGACGAAAACAATGGGATATCCCACTACAAAGCATTGATTTTCAATTCGTTTAAAGTCACGATTTCTCATTTCATGATGAGGTGACATAAACTAAGATTTCAATAATTATCTGAGACCATTTAGCATTAATTTTTGTGGGCAAGTTCATGAGGCTCTCGCGCTCCGGTTCACTCCGATGCCTGCATCAGTAGTACTGGGTGCTCAATGGGGAGACGAAGGAAAAGGTAAGTTGGTTGACCAACTTGCCCAAGAATCAAACTGGGTTGCTAGGTTCCAAGGTGGAAATAATGCAGGTCACACTATTGTGCTTGGTGACCAAGTTCTCAAACTTCACCAACTACCTTCTGGTCTAACCAACCCAGACTGTCAATTAGTACTTGGCGCAGGTATGGTCATCGACCCTTGGGTTTTGGAAGAGGAACTCAACACATGGAAGGAATCATCAGGAGAATCCCCCGAAGGAAAACGCCTTTGGATTTCAGAAAGAGCTCATGTGAACCTACCTTTCCACCGAATTTACGACGGTGCCGATGTCAAGATTGGGACAACTGGCAGGGGGATTGGACCTACATACCGCGACAAAATTGAGCGAGTTGGTGTGAGATTCTGCGATATTGAACATCGCCGTACAGATGATGAATGGCTGAAAGAAAGTGCGGGCAGAATGACTGCTCAATTGACGGCACATGGTGTAACAGGATCAATTTCAGCCACCGACCTGAAAGAATCTCTTGATTGGGTATCAGCAAGATTCGGAAATGCAATCAAGCCAACTGGATTGATGCTTGACTTGGCTTTACGCCAAGGTGAAAATGTCCTACTCGAAGGTGCTCAGGGATGTTTGCTTGACATTGACCATGGCACCTATCCATTTGTGACTTCTTCAGTAACAAGCCGTGCTAATGCAACCCACGGCGTCGGAATTCATCCCGGCCACATCGGCGAAGTCTATGGTGTGGTAAAAGCCTACACAACTAGGGTGGGTCATGGGCCATTCCCTGGTGAGTTATTTGATGAGGTGGGCGCCTACATGGGGAAAATGGGGCACGAATTTGGCACTACTACCGGACGACCTAGAAGGTGTGGTTGGCTGGACTTAGTGGTTCTTAGACACGCACAAAGACTGAACGGATTCACACAACTGACCTTGACAAAACTCGACGTTTTAGGTGGGCTAGACGAATTAGAAATTGTTGTTGGATATGACTTAGATGGACAATTCTTGAGTGAGATGCCTGTTTGTTCAGAAGATATGGCGAAAGTCAAAATTGTCACTGAAAAAGTACCTGGGTTCCCTCATATTGAGATGGATGAGTGGTTAGAAATGGCTCGCGATGCAAATGAAAATGGCAAAGGATACTCTGCTCTTCCTGATGGCGCGCGTGAATATGTCGAAAAAGTTGAGGCGATGTTAGGGGTTCCAATTTCCTCAGTTGGTGTTGGACCAGATCGAGATGCAACAATCTACAAAGTATGAGCGTTAGAATAAAGCGGAATGACCCAGAGGCGATGATATGGCAGGACGACCACACAAGCGGAGAATCCCTCGACCAAAGGGCGGAAAGCCGAAGCGTTCGCGTTCCGCTGCGGCGATAGACCCTGAGGTTCCTTGCCACGTGCCGAAATGTACTGAATTCGCTGACACTGCACTTGGTGGGCGTTCAATTGCTTTTGATAACGCAGTTGATGTGTGGGATAATATTCCCGAAGGCCCAAGACGCGTTAAGGTCTGCAGGACCCACTACAAAGAATGGAAGAAGTCAAAGAAAGATGACGAAACTGAATGGTCCTGAAAAATTTGGAAATTAGTTAGTTGGCCCGTATATAAAGGGGGGTCGGTTCTACCGGATCCGCACCTGCTTTTTTAATTAAAATATATTAAAAAAACCAAATTATGTTTAATTTCTCCAAAATCTCTTCAACAGCCAATTGAACCAAGGCCTTGAGGAACTTGAAAACAAATAAAGATATGAATGACGAAGTCTGAACTCAGATTCGGCGTTCTTTGTTTTTGAGGCGCAGTCCTTTGTAACTACACTTGCGGCACTTTGTTGCTTTGAGGCCGTTACGAGCATTGCATTTCATGCAAACACGCACTTCAAGCAGACGCTTCTCTGCCTCTGGGAACCTTGCCATTGAGGCGGCCGACCTGCTCCCGATATATAAGCCCAAACCCCCTGCCTGCAAATGTATCCCATGCGAGTAGTCAGGCTCCCAGGCATCCATCACGATGCATCTTGCACCATTGTTTCTGGTGACAAAGAGACCGTGGTAATTGACCCTGGAACTTCTTGGTATCAATCAAATGTGGTTGAACGAATTGAATCTAAGTTAGATGATGCCCCTAAAGTTAGCAAAATCTTTCTCACTCACCGCCATTATGACACTGCCGGAGCGGCTCGGCATCTTGCCGACCACTGGGGTGCTTCTGTCCACACCCATGGTGCGGCCTCCGGTGCTTTGGCCAGTGGTGATATGTTCACCACGTGGGCATCTCGTTTCAATTCCGATATGCCGCCAGTTGATGTGAATTCATTTGATGAGGGTGATGTGTTTGATTTGGGAAATGGAACTATTGAAGTCATACACACACCTGGTCATACATCAGACTCGTGTTGCTTTTGGATTGAAAGTGAAAGGATTCTAATTACCGGGGATTTAATCCCTAAGAAGGGACACATCTCAAGATGGGACTTACCAACAGGATGTTTACCAGACCTACTGGATAGTATTGAGTATTTGCTCAAAATGGAGATTAAACAGTTAGTTCCCGGCCATGGTGAAACTATTGTTGGTGATGCTGGAGTGTTAGCAGAACTAGAACAGCATCAACAGGTTTTGTCTCAAATTGTTGAAAATAAGGGGCTCCGGCCACAAGAATGGCCGCGCCCCACTCCAACATGCAATTGGTTTACGCCCGAACCGCCTTTGGCAGAATGAGTTG
>JAERSV010000050.1 GCA_016845345.1 Methanobacteriota archaeon | reverse complement strand
ATTGTGATTGATGTGGATAAAACTGGAGATATTCAGGACACAATTGATAATAAAGGCAATAATGATGGCGATATTGTTTAGAAAGGGGATGACGTCAGTCCTTGGGCGAAGTACGGGAATAATAAGAGGACTGGCCGGAACAACGGCAACGGAAACGGAACTGGTGGCAACAACGGAACTGGAAATGGGACTGGCGGTAACAACGGAACTGGAAACGGAACTGGCGGTAACAACGGAACCGGAAACGGAACTGGTGGCAACAACGGAACTGGAAACGGAACTGGTGGCAACAACGGAACCGGAAATGGAACTGGTGGTAACAACGGTACTGGAGGGAACGGCACATCAATGAAAGGCCCAGCAAGAGATTTACCTCCTGATTGGGAAATCAGATGGCTTGACCCCATTGCAGTCAATATGACTCCGGGTGAGTCTAGAAATCACACTCTTCGAGTTGCAGTCCCGCCTGATGCCACTCCACAATACCTTGGTATTGCATTATTTGCAGGCTCAGTAGGTGGTAACTTTAGCATTCAATCAGTAATTGTTATCGAGGTATCAACGATAAGTGACGTCGTCGTCAGCGTTGTAGATGATGCTAACAGGACATTTTTGCCCGGTGTTACAGAAGTAGTCTCATTTGAGGTTTCAAATAATGGCAACGATGTCACGACTTTAGTTTATCAAACAGCATCAGACTCAACTTGTAGTGCAGATTTGGCTACAACTGTGGGTGGAGAACTTGCACCTCTTGCAAGTGAATTCATCAGTGTCAACATAACTCCTGACGCAACTACTCACTGGAATGATACCTGTACAGTCTCGATTTTTGCTACTGAAAACTCTACTGGCGTAATACATGAATCGTCATACACGATTAGCGTGGGTGTGAATTGGGGATGGGAAATCACGCCTCCAAATGGAACAACCCTAACACCAGGTACCAGCAAAACAATTCAAGTTGGTGTGCGAAATATTGGTTCTGAGATTGACGAGGTACGTTTTGAATTGACAGGACCTGAAGGAATTACTGCTTCTGGTCCACCGACATGGGTTTCGGTAGAAAGAGGATTATCAGATGTCATCTCGTTCCAAATTGATGTGTTAGCAGACACCTCACTTGTTGGCTTGCAAAATTTAACCATCACAGCCACAGGATTACATGGAGGCGAAGTTGAAATTGAAAATATCGAAGTCAATGTTCAACCTCGAGTTGAACTAGATTTGGTAGCCCCTCAAGGAGGCAATGTGTTTGTTGCAGCAGGAGATGACACCGGATTTTCAATTCAGGCCACGAATAGCGGTACAAACCCTCTTTCCTTCAATTTTGATTGGAGTGGCCTGCCAAATTCACTTTCGTTTTCGGGAATCCCGGCAGTAAGCAGTGTCGATGTAGGACAATCTCTAATGATTCCATTTAATGTATCTGCAACATCATCAGCTGTTGCAACCATTCACCAAATTACCCTATTTGCTAAGAGCGTGAATGGTTCTGACATTATTGCACAGACAACATTCTCCATTGAAGTCGGACATTCTCCGAGTGTCAAAATTCTAGCATCTGGAGATACATTTCCAGTAGGAGAGAATACCATTAGTTCAATGCAATTTGTCATACTTAACGATGGTAATCAGCAAGACCAGTTTTCCTTTTCGTTGTCACCATCAACAGATGGGTTCGAGGTGACTATTACACCGCTATTACTAACCCTTGACGCAGGCGAACAAGACATTGTCACAGTCTCAATGCGGCGAACAACTGCGATTGGCGAATCCACCTTAGCACTAGTTGCTACATCATCCAATGACGACGCCGTAACCGACTCATATTCATACACTGTAACTGATGTTATCCTCGGGGTGACAGCAATTTTTGCAGAAACCGAAATTACTGCAGCAATTGGAGATGCGGTACAAGCCAATCTTTGGTTGACTAACACTGGAAATGCCAATCAAACATTCCAACTGTCAACCACTGGTCTTGATTGTAGTAATGCCCAGTCTACGATTACTTTGCAGCCATCTTCTTCAGCAGTCCCGGTTCTACTGGAGTGTTTGGTCCCTCAGGGTACACCCGCTGGAGTAATCGCGCTGACAGCGACTGTAACATCTTTGGCAGACACTTCAATTAGTGCAACTTCATCCATCAATGTAACCATCCCTATTGACCATGTGAACGGCCAACCGCGTCTCAGTGTTACGGTTTCGGGTAGTGAGCAAAATGTCCTGCCTTATCAGGGAAGTTTGGTACTCACGGTTAGTCTCAGGAACGACGGAAATGAGCAATTATCAGGTACACTTTCACTTGTCGGAGAAGGTGCAGCCGACTTATCGCCAGGTTGGATTGCTGTGGGTGGTTCATCGAATCCAAATTACAATCTGGGGCCGGGAGAAGTCGCTTCGTATGATTTGATGCTGACATCCCTGTATAGTACAAGCGGGGGAGAATTAACCATGCGAGTACAAGCTGCAGGTTCAGGTCATCAGTTACTTTCAGATCCATTCACTTTGAATGTCATTAGTCCAACTCCTGCCCCCGATGGAGTCTCATTTGGATTATTTGAATTAAATAATCAGAACTCAATAACTGTGATGGCAGTTGGATGGGTGATTACTAGTCTATTCGTTTTGTTAGCAATCACCAAGCGTCGCAGAGCAAAACGGGACCACATCCGCTCTACTTTCTTTGATACTGATGAGACTGCTGGTGAGTTACCTCCGCTACCAATGGATGGTGATTTACCACCTCCTCCAATGCCTGTGGTTGGCGGAAAAGCGAGTGCCGTAGACGAAGGTGGTGCGAAAATGGTTGACGGACGAGTAAACTGTCCTAGTTGTGCATCATCACTCAAGATGCCAGCAGGACGTCAACCACCCTTCAAGTTCACCTGTCCAAAATGCCAAGAATCAGTGCGAGTAGTTGAATAAATCTCATCTTGTTGAGATTTTACCCGCCTCACTTTTGTCTCATTGCGACAAGAACGAACGCAGTGTGTCCCATTGGGTTGTTTCCTGGGCGGACCCCACCTTTGGATGCTTTAGTCCAGACACGGTCAATTCGTTCACCGGCCCATTCAACCTCCAAGCCGGCCTCTTCACAAGCTTCCCAACATGATTCTAATTGGCTGGTTACTGGACAATAACAGGATAGTCTACCACCCACTGCTAACAGAGCCGAGAAATGAGGTATTGCTCGCCACGGCTCTGGCAAATCAATACTGATTGCATCAAAGCGGTCTGATATTGAACTAGCCGCATCAGCAGTCGCGGAATCATATGCGTCGCCTTCAACAAGGTGGAACTCAGGAAAACTCTCCCAACTTGAAGTCGCCAAGGCGACATTTTCCAGCCCAACTTCGGCGTGTTCCTCGCGCAATTCCACAGTAGTTAGCAATCCATCTTTGCCAACAATATTTGCTAAATGTAAGGTCAAACCTGCAGAGCCAAATCCAAGTTCTAAGACTTTGTCACCCGAGGTTATTCCAAGCATTGAAGTAAGAAGTGAAGCATCTTTCGGAGTTATTATTTGAGCGCGTCTGTGCATCCCTTCTGTCATTTCTCTTAGGCGGGGTTTCAGGACCAAAAATTCCTTTTGACCAACCGATATTTGTTCACCGGGTTGAGCATCTTTGATGTCTCTCAAGGGGTTGATTCGACCAATTCCACGAACCTTAATTTCACGGTCTTCAATTTTTATGAGATGAACTTTGCCACTCTCCTCTCGAAGTGCTAAAACGCGACCTTCCATGTAACTCCCTCAGGTTTGGCCGGCCGGTCATCTAAAGTCAATGCTTTGATTGGTGATTTTGGCAAAAAATTACTGAAAACCTCACTAAATAGGCGTGGGGTGTGGATAACGCCCTATGGGCGTACTTTTATTTTGAGTGCGCAGTTTAATGATGGTCGGGGGACGAGCAAATCTCAACAGGAGGTATTGCAGTGTCTGATGAGGTTGATGAGATAGTTGCTGAGGAAGTCAGTGAAGATACTGAAATCCCGACATTAAATGTTGCAGATGCACCTCTTCCAGAGGATTGGGAATCTGAGGGTGAGTTTGGCGATGTTGAAATTTCTGAGGTCGACAAAATTGAGACCATGCCTGTTGATGAATGGATTCAAACAGTTGACATTGAAACAACTGCAGACGTGCCAATTCCTGAAAAATTAGTTGACCGCGTTATTGGTCAAGAATCTGCTAATATTGTAATTAAGAAAGCCGCTGAACAGCGTCGTCACATGATGATGATTGGCGACCCTGGTACAGGGAAGTCAATGCTTGCTAGAGCAATGACCGAGTTGATGCCTGATGACACTTTGGAGGATACTCTCTGTTATCCCAATGAAGAGGATGAGAACGAACCACGGGTTCGTACTGTGCCAGCAGGAAGGGGAGACAGAATTGTCAAGGAGAGGAGAGCCCAACTTCGAATGGCAAGGGAAAAGACAAACAAGACTCTTTTATTTATCACCGGATTTATCGCCGCTATCCTAGTCTGGGTCACGATAATGACTGGGGATATCCTCACTCTTTTGTTCGGATTACTGATTCTTGGATTTGGATTTATGTTCTTGCGGAGTCGGCTGACAGCAGGTGATGACTCCCGAATTCCGAAACTGCTCGTCAAGCACGAACGCGATGATGTGCCTCCATTCGTTGATGCAACTGGAAATTTAGCAGGCAGTCTGCTTGGCGATGTCCGCCACGACCCATTCCAATCAGGAGGAATGGAGACTCCAGCACATGACAGGGTCGAGGCAGGAGCAATTCACAAGGCCCATGGTGGCGTTTTGTTTATTGACGAAATCAACCTACTTCGCTTAGAAGAACAGCAGGCATTGCTCACCGCATTACAGGAGAAGCAACTACCAATTTCAGGTCGCTCAGAGCGGTCCAGTGGTGCATTAACTACAACTGAACCTGTTCCTTGTGATTTCATTTTGGTTGCAGCAGGTAACTTAGATGCCTTACAAGGTATGCATCCTGCACTGCGTAGCAGAATCCGCGGATACGGCTACGAGGTATTCGTCAACTCCGAGATGCCAGACACCGCTCGTAACCGCCGACGTGTAATCCGTTTCATCGCCCAAGAAGTTGCAAATGAAATAAGTAAAAAGAGCGGTGTTCCGATTCCACACTTTGACCGAAGTTCAATCGCTGTATTGTTGAGAGAATCCCAAAGAAGAGCAGGTAGACGTGGTAAACTCACACTTCGCCTACGCGAACTTGGTGGATTAGTTCGGGTTGCTGGTGACCTTGCTTGTGCTGATGGTTCAGAATTTGCATCTGCTCACCATGTACTACGCGCACGTGATATTGCTAAACCCCTTGAACAACAAGTTGCTGACAGAATGATTGAGCGACGAATGGATTACTCGATGATTGTTAACAGCGGCGAGAGAGTTGGCCGAGTCAACGGTTTGGCAGTTCTTGGTGCCAACACTGGTCTTTCTGACTTTAGTGGCATCATGTTGCCTGTTGAAGCATTAGTAACCCCTTCACAGAAGAAAGGTGGCTCAATATTTGCGACGGGTGGATTATCAGATTTGGCAAAAGAGTCTGTTACCAATGTAAGTGCAGTCATCAAGAAATTAACTGGCAAAGATGTTGCAGATTTTGACATTCACATCCAATTTGTTGATACTCATGGTGTTGACGGAGATTCAGCGAGCATCACCATCGCAGCGGCAGTAATTTCAGCACTTGAGGAGATTCCAATTGACCAAAATTTAGCCATGACCGGTTCACTTTCAGTTCGTGGTGAAGTGCTTCCAATTGGCGGCGTTACAGCAAAGATTGAAGCGGCTGCGAAGTCAGGTATTTCACGAGTAATCATCCCACGTGCAAATATGAACGATGTTCTAATTGATGATGAATACAAAGATATGATTACTGTGCTTCCTGTTGATACTTTAGACGAGGTTCTACAACACGCTTTGGTGGACGGAGATGCGCGTACAAGTTTGGTTGAGCGGCTTGGTAAGATAGTAGACCGTCTGACCACCGACCAAGGTAGTCCGAGTACTGCTTGAGAATCCTGAGTTTATCGTGTACTAGAAACCAATTCTGTATTGAATAATTGATTTGGGTGGACATTTGACCCAATCATTAATCTCTTATTCCAATACTCATAGAATCATGAGAAGCTTGGCGTTAGTGGTCATCATTCTGCTATTTAGCGCACTTTCCGGTTGTCTTGAAAGCACAGTAAACACGGACCCAATCGATACAACCAAGGATGATGTTTTACCGCCTTCTGATGCCGATAATAATTCAACAGTTCCACCTAAGTCTGAGATATTCTATGATGTGGTATATGCTAACGCTTCTACTAGCGATTTGCTCCTTGACCTCTATATTCCCAGTGGTGAAGGCCCTCATCCACTTTTTGTGAATATCCATGGTGGTGATTGGGCTGCTGGTGACAAGGCCTTACATCCCGATAGTGCAGCCATGCAACTTTATGATTCTGGAAATGGGGCTTGGGCAGTTGCCAGCATTAATTATCGTTTGACAAACGAGGCTGTATGGCCTGCACAAATTGAAGATACCAAGGCTTCAATCCGTTGGTTGAAGGAAAATGCGGAAACGTATCGGATTGATTCACAGATGATTGTAGCCAGTGGTTCATCTGCTGGGGGGCACCTTAGTGCAATGTTAGCCGTTACTAACGGTGATACAATCTATGACAACTCAACATTGGGAAGCATGAATCACTCAAGTGATGTTCATGCAGTTGTAGATTGGTTTGGGGTCACAAATTTCTATACAATTTCAGATTATTTTGAATCTCAAAATATCTCTAAGCCGTGGCCGTTCGAGTCACTATTGGCCTGTAGCATGGATACTGATTGTACTGACGAATCATTAATTTCAGCAAGCCCGGCTTTACTTGTGAACGGAAGCGAGCCACCAATTCTAATCATGCATGGGGTTAATGACACCTCAGTTCCGCCTTTACAGAGTCAAGAGTTAGCAGATGCGCTTTCGTCTAATAACTCAATATTTTGGCATCATGAAATTGCTGATGCTGAGCATGGAATAGGAAATCCTGAATGGAAGACTACAGAAGTTGTTGAAATCCTCAGTGACTTTCTTGAAGCAGTCAGAGATGGTACAATTTCCTCAGATGAAATTCCCGCAGAACCTTCGCTGGCAACAGAATGTTTGAATGGTCATTCAAATTTGGCCATGCACATTCACCCCACACTCACAATTCAAATTGAGGATACCACTTACTCAGTCGCAGCAGATGTAGGTATTGACACAGAAGTTTGCCCTTCTGCTATGCACGTCGCACATACACACGATTCATCAGGGAAAATCCATGTTGAAACACACGAACCAGCCAACGTCACACTAGGAGTTTTCACAGAAATATGGGGTATAATTTTTGATGAAACTCAATTCGGGCCATATCAAGAGAATGAAACCCACGAATTGGTAATGTTGGTTGATGGGGTCGAAAGTGAGGATTGGGGAGGCCACGTGTTTTCTGATGGTGAGTCCATTCTCATACATTATCGAGAGAGGCAGTAACTCAATTTCCAAGATTTCTGAACCTAGTCTTGACGGAGGTTGAATCGCCTTTGATGGTGTGATTCTTGCAACTTATTTTGGGAAAGGCATAGAACCTGAAAAGATCGGCCGCTTGAGAAGGAGGGGTAAGGGTGTCACAAAAATCGTCAATGTCAATCTTATTTCTTGTAGTTTTAGTGGATATGATTGGTTTTGGAATCATCATTCCATTTCTAACCTACATGGTGGCAGGTTTAGCTGAACCAGGCCAGCCGATTGGACGCTGGGTTGCCGCTTTGATGGCAGCATACGCGGGCGCCATGTTTCTTTTCAGCCCATTTTGGGGCGCCCTTTCAGACCGAATTGGTAGGCGCCCTGTTTTGATGATGGGTTTGGCAGGGAATTCAATCGCATTCCTTGTCTTCGGTATTTCAAATTCACTTTGGATGGCTTTATTTGCTCGGCTTTTCGCCGGGGTTGTGAATGCAAACGTCTCAGTAACTAGGGCATATATTGGTGATATTTCAGAGCCACATGAAGTTGCCCGCCGCCAAGGAATTCTCGGTGCCGCTTTTGGTGTTGGCTTTTCAATTGGTCCAGCGATCGGAGGTGTTCTATCCGCACCTGCTGAGTGGACTTGGACTTCCGCATTTGTAGGTACAATTTTTGAAACCCATCCGTATTTACTACCTTGTTTAGCCTCAACTATTTTATCCACAATAGGATTCCTCTTTGCTATAACAAAACTTCAGGAAAGTTTGCCTAAATCTTCGCGCGAAACGGTTGAGAAGAGGTCGCCAGTTCAAACGTTAAAAACCAACATTACAAACATCGGAAAGATGTACAAAAGACCGGTTGTTTCCTCACTGCTCTGGTCAATGCTGTTCTTCTGGATTGGTTTCACAATCATGCATGTTGTTCTTATTCTCTTCACAATGATGGCACTTGCAGAAGGAGGTTTTGGCTTTTCTGAAAGAGATAATGGCTGGATTTTCACATTTGTTGGTGGAGTCGGAATAATTACTCAGGGTCGTTTAATTGGCCCATTATCAGATAGATTTGGCTCTTCATCATTGATGTCCTATGGATTCCTAATTTGTGGTTTAGGTTTGGCAACAATTCCCTATGTCCCACCTCATTTGGGTTTGGGGGGGTTATTACCCGTGATGGTTTTAGTGGCATTTGGCAATAGCCTTGTCACTCCTTCAAACATGGCATTACTGACTCATGCCTCCGGTGCAAAGGAGCGTGGAACGATAATGGGCGTGAGCGAATCACTTCGAGCCCTTTCCTCCTTTGCAGGAGTGATAATTGGTGGTTTGGTATGGGATGCTACAGTGAGTAGAACGGGATTTTTTGACTTCCACACACCATTCTTATTGTGCGGATTATTCAGCCTTATCGCTTGGATAGTATTCCGTTTTTCAAATGCTTACAAGGCCGAAGATGAAATATTAGCTCCTGCTGAGGTAAATGTATGAAGGATAGCATTGGTACAATCTCTAGCCCGGCGATAGTTTGTCATGGAGGTGCTGGGCACAGTGCTAAAGATCAGCCAGGTGTTGATGCTGCCGTTGAAGCAGGTTGGGGGATACTACAATCCGGAGGTACGGCATTAGATTCTGCTTTAGCATCTGTCGTAATTATGGAGGACGACCCAGCATTGAATGCTGGAACCGGCGGCCGATTGAGATCAGACGGTAGTTTACATCTCGATGCCGCCGTGATGACAAGTGAGGGTAAATTTGGGGCAATTACCTGCATTCAACAAACTAAGAATCCAATCTTAGTAGCGGCAAAATTATTGCATGAAAAGGTCAACATTCTAGCCGGCAGTGGCGCTAGAAAATTTGCCGATAGCATAGGCATAATTCGAGAAGATGTAGAGGGCTCAGCAAAACCCACAGGAAATGATACGGTGGGCGCTGTGGTCCGTGATGAATCCGGGCTCATTGTTGTGGCAACATCAACTGGAGGTTGTACTAGCATGCCTACCGGAAGAATTGGAGACGTCCCTTTACCTGGTGCAGGATTATGGTGTGACGAACGTATTGGAATTGCGGCAACAGGAATTGGTGAACAAATAACTCTCAAGATGTCGTCAGTTAGGATAGCCGACAGAATGGCATCAGGACATGGAATTGAAGATGTTCTAAATTGGGGAATTAATCAATTTCCGGCAGATGTAGAAGTCGGGTTCATAGCCTTGGCCAGCGAAGACTCAGGGATTGGCTTAGCAAATACCAAAATGCCGTGGGCATCAAAGGGCTGAATGAACCTGTTTTCCTGTCTAACCGCCGTTTGCTATTTACGGCTCCCATGTTTTAGCGCCTCTCATGCGTGGGGGCGCGAGGGATAGGACGGGCGCGCGAGGCTATGCTAAATTGCTAGTATTTTCTATGATTTTAGCCTCTTTTAGTGCATTTACCCCTACTGCAAGCGCCGTTGTTTCTGGCGATTTAGGCATAGTTTCGGGGATTGAGCCAATTGATGGAGCAACTTATGACAGAGACACATCATTTATCACACCGAAAGTGCAAATTAAGAATGATTTATTCACATCACATACAACTCGACAAATTAGTTGGCAAATTTGTCCGGGTGACCATACTGCTCAGATTTCATGCTCAGGGAGTACCAGTGAAGGGTTTTCCAGCACCGGTTCAGTAACCGGTTTTCAAACGGTGAATGTCTCATTCGTAAATATGTATCAGCCATCGCTTACAGGAATACATACTGTCTTTTTCATGTTCACAGATAACGATGCTGATCCATCTGATGATGCAATATCTTACACATTTAATGTCGCAGCCCCACTTAGAGACATGTCTTTGAATCAAATCAATTTTGATGAAACCGAAGTATACAACAGCGATACTTCATATCCAATAACTGCAGAATTTTATCGTCGTTCGTGGCAATCAGGGGACAATGCAACTTTCGGTTGGGAATTGTACAATGAAAAAATATACGCAGACACAATGTCTACTGGCGGCTTACACACTTGCGCAATCTTGGATGAGGGGTCTCTCGAGTGTTGGGGTAAGAATAACTTCGGGCAATTGGGGTTGGGCAACACCGCGAGTCAAAATATTCCTGTGACTGTTTCTCTTGGAGAGGGGAGAACTGCTACGAGTATTGCAACTGGTGGGAATCATTCTTGTACAATTTTAGATGATTCATCTGTTAGTTGCTGGGGTTCCAACAATAATGGTCAACTTGGTATTGGCAATAATGTCATGCAAACTTCACCAAAGAGTGTTTCATTTGGAGTGAACACTGCTGACGCAATCGCAATTGGAGACACGCACTCATGTGCGATTCTAGACAATGGAAGTGTGAATTGTTGGGGCAGAAATATTGAGGGGCAACTCGGATTTGGGAATTTCACAAGCCAAAATACACCACTCTGGGTAAACTTAACCG
Source organism: Methanobacteriota archaeon (assembly GCA_016845345.1). Taxonomy (GTDB): domain Archaea; phylum Thermoplasmatota; class Poseidoniia; order Poseidoniales; family Thalassarchaeaceae; genus MGIIb-Q1. The sequence goes on along the minus strand of JAERSV010000050.1, from coordinate 18,152 downwards.
AAAATCACACTGCAACCCAAATAACAACTGGATACCGCCATACATGTGCAATTTTGGATAATGGTTCAGTAAGTTGTTGGGGTTGGAATTTACATGGCCAACTTGGTTTAGGAATGCCTGATATTTGGGTAAACACCCCTTCATGGGTTTATTTGGGAACAGATAGAACTGCTACTGCAATTTCTGCGGGTTTAGCACATACTTGTGCAATTCTTGATGATGAGACTGTGAAATGTTGGGGTCTGAATGATAAAGGCCAACTCGGTTTAGGCCATTATAATAGTGAAAACGTCCCGGTTTTAGTAGCATTATCAGAAAGCCAAACAGCCAACTCAATTGAACTTGGAGATTCTCATTCTTGTGTGCTAACTAATTTTGATGCTTTGAATTGTTGGGGTTCTAATGAAGAGGGTCAACTAGGTACCGGAGACCTAATTTCAATTGATTCATCACAAAATATCACAACCAATCTAACAAGTCAAGTCAGTACTATGCAATTAGGAAGTTATCACACTTGTGTGGTATTGGATAATCAAATGAGCGCCTGTACCGGAAGAAACCAAGAAGGCCAACTTGGAGTAGGTGGTTTCACCCAACAAGTTTCATTTTCTTCTATTGATTATGGGGCAGGGAGATTAATTGTCGCCACAGAACAGCAGACTTCACTTCCACCGCCAGCGACAGATCAGAATTGGGTTACTGCCCTTCCCAGTGTTGTTGCACCTAATCCTGGTACGTTTTTGTTACGGGCTGGATTAATTTCATCAGACGGTGACATGAATGATTGGAATAATATGGATACAATGATGATTTATGTCAACGATGACACTGATGTATGGATTGAAAGTATTGAGCCCGCTAGAGGTTCGGGCCAAGTTATACAGGTCGGTGAACAGAATAATACTCTCTATCCTTTAGGTGATGATGCAATCAGGGTGACTGTTGGAAACATTGGCTCAATGTATGTTAACACATCATTTACACTGAGTATATTAGATATGAATGGCACATTACTCGATGGTCCGAATCCTTGTAATGTAGTGATGGAGCCTCAAGAATCAGCATCCTGTATTTTCTCAATGCCGATAAGTGGGGACATAGTTCTTCGAGCAGAATTCCCAGTTGGGCTTGATGAATTAGATGTGAACCCCTCTGATAATTGGTATGAAGTCGAAGTTAGTAGCCGTCAAAGACCAGCCTATCCAACCATCAGTTATCCACAAGAAGGTGCGAGATTTGATAGCGGCGATTCAATTTTATTCATCGGCCAAGTGAGTCAATATTCGGCAATGCCGATGAATTTCACATGGCGTTTGAATTATGAAGAAGTCATTGGTTACGGTCAAATTATCAATGTGAGTTTACCTATGGGTGAATGGTTAGTAACACTGACGACCAGAGATTCTCAAGGCCAAGTAGAGACGGGAGTCAGGAATGTAAGAATACAGAACCGGATTTCTATGGCTTATTCCCCTTGGGTTCTTGGTGGCGAATCAGTTTTAGATGAACAGGTAAACTATGTGTTCAATGAACCAGAATATCCGCCTGTTGGTTTTGAATATGCTTTGGTGAAGGATGCAGGGCTCAAAACATTGAGAATAATTGATTTTGATATCGAACCATCATTAGCTAGTGTAACCGACCCAGGAATTGTCTTCACCGATTCTTGGATTTCACTCACTGGAATGATTCCCGACGAATTGGACCGTGAGTCAATCCAACTTTTCAGAATGGAATCTAAAAGTACAACAGCAATAAGTGACTTATTATTTCCTTCAATGTATGAAATCAATGCAGATAACGACACTTTACATATTTACGACTCAGATTATACCAATGGAATATACTTAATCGCGGGTGATTTGATGCCAGCAACGGTTGGTCTTGATAACCTCACAACAGTGCAACTTCCCGGTGGTACACTGAAGGTTGAATGGGAGCCAACGGGCGACCTTGATAACCCATACTTTGGTGGTTGGCGAGTTTATCGAAGGCTGTCTTTCCCATTCTTTTGGCCATTTGAAAACAACTCACAGTTTCAGTCCGTAATTGGTTCTGAAGTATCTGATATTGAGCCGCATGGAACTTTTTGGATTGACCCCGCCCCTCTCCCAGATGGTACTTGTGTATCTTATCTAGTGATGGCGATTGATAGGCAAGGGATGCCAGATTATTCCCATGGTGGGGCAGTAGGCTGGAATGGGAATTCCGTAGAATGGCAGTGTGGAGATGCTATTGCACCACTTGTTGAAGTACAAAATATGAATCATGTAGTTTCATTCGATAATAGTTCAGGACAGAATATACATCACATGGATATTTCATGGACCTGGCCAGAATATGGCGATGAAGATAATATCACTTGGCAGTTATACCGCGTTGATCTCATTCCTTCTGATTTGACATGGATTGAACCAATTGAGACAGATATGTGGGGGGAGCCAGGAACTGTTGGAACCTTCCATCAGAAGGAAGATAGATTTCGAAATGGAATTGAAAAACAGCATATTTATCATTATATTTTAGTGCCAATGGATGATGTCGGGAACATTGATTTTGCTCCACTCCAAGGTAATATTGAGACAGTTGATATTGGCAACCAATTTTGGGACCATAATAGCGATTTAATCCCTCCTCCTCCACCCGAAACCCCCCCACCATATGGGGTTGAATGGTTTGGCGAAGTGCTAGATTACTGGGGTATTGGAGCCTTTAGAACAAGTGCTATGATGGCATTTGCGATCGTTCTTCTCAACATCGTGATGATTCCGGTTATCATTAATCAGACAAGAGGGGTTCGCCGCCGAATAAAGAGAGATAAGAGAATGCATCAAAGGCGTCAAGAAATGTTGGATGCCGAAGATATGGCGGATGACCTTGAAGATATGTTCAACTGATACAGGTATACTAATTTCAAACATTACTTGGAATTATGAACTCATTACTCAAGGATTCAGAATGGCGCGACGTGGGAGATTCGAACTCCCGCGGGTAAACCCACCGGATTAGCAATCCGGCGCGATGGCCAGGCTATGCGAACGTCGCAACGAACCTGCCGACCTGCCAATCCGTCTTAAGCCGAGCGGATGCAATGTGGAATCATTCTTCTTCAGAACCGATGACCTCGTCAAGGTCATCACTCGGTTCTTCATCGAGTAATTCCGCGGGTAACCGTGCTACACCAATGATTTCATCTGAGAAATTATTTCCGCGCTTACCATCTTTATCGCGCTCTCTGAGTTCCATTAGTCGGGTCCCACGAGTAACTCTACCTGTGGTTTCTTTGGTTTGAGAGGCTCTAATTCTAATCATCATCCCGCTTTGTGCAAGTAAGAACAATTGGTCATCTAAGTCGGGAATGTGCCGAACTGTGACAATTTCATCTTCCTCATCAATTAGCATGGTCTTCACACCTTTAGCACCGCGCTTAGTTCTTCGATAACCGTCAGTTTTCATCTTCGGTTCATCGTGCTTGTCAACTTTTTGAACCCCATCACTATCTAGGTCTGGGATTTTTTTGGCGGTGCCCATTTTTGTTCTCTTGCCCATTCCATTTCTGCTTACAGTAAGGATGTAGGTGTCAGGATTGTTCGTTACAATCATGCCTGCTACTCTATCTCCTTCATGCTTGAAACTCATTCCCTTTACACCTTGGGATACACGACCTTGGGATCTCGCTTCTTCGCCGTAGAATCTACACGCTCTTCCTTTTGCTGAGATGAATACTACTTCATCTCCTGTTCTAAACGTCCTTACGGCCACTAACGCGTCGTCATCAACCAACTTGATTGCATACTTTCCGTTACGGTTGATTTTTGCGTACTCTGATAATGCGGTACGTTTCGCTCTACCATTTTTGGTAGCAAACATGAGGTATATCCCCTCGTGATTTTCCAACATTTCACGGTTGACTGGCAATATTGCGACTACGTTTTCTTCATCTCGGAATCCTTCTAGTAAGTTTTTCACATGTCTGCCTTTTGCCTGTCTGCTTGTTTCAGGGGTTTCCCAGGCACGTAAACCATAGACTCTTCCGTGGTCCGTAAAGATAAGCAACCTATCTTTTGAGAAACATGCATGAACACTTTGAGGTACATCCTCGTCTTTTGTGGTCACACCCTTGAGTCCGGTTCCAGCCCGGTTTTGTAATCTGAAGGCCTCAATTGGCGCGTGGCGCAAGTAATTCTCTTGAGATAGAGATATCACAATTGGTTTTTCTTCGATAAGGTCTTCTCTATCCATTGACAAAGGCATTGGGTCGATATTAGTTCTGCGCGTGTCTCCGTGCCGGTTGGTGACATCTTGAAGTTCATCCATAACAATTGTCAAAATTTCAGTCCTACTTGCAAGGATTTCGTTATACCTCTTCACAGCAATTGCCAATTCTCCTTGTTCTTTCTCAAGTTTACCAACAGATTGCTTAGTCAATCGACCTAATGGCATCTCATAGACTGCTTTGGTTTGAATTTCACTCATCCCATATTTATCTGCTAAGCGTTTATGCACTTCAGCATAATCTTCACAATCTCGAATAATATCAGTGATATCTCTACCATGTTGGGCAACTATGAGCAAACCTTCCAAGAGATGTATTCTTGCCTCCGCTTTGGCTAATTCAAACTGAGTTCTTCTCTCAATTACGCCTTCTCGGTGGCGAACCCAGGTATGCAAAATTATTGACAATGTTAGTTGAACCGGTTGGCCATTGATTATTCCCATCATATTTGCGGAATATGATTCCTGTAGCCGGCTTGACTTGTAGAGTTGATTGAGTACTGCGTGTGGGTCAGCATTTTGCTTCACCTCAATTACAACACGAATTCCTTCTTTGGATGATTCATCACGAATGTCTCGGATACCCTTGACCTGTTCGCTACTAACGAGTTTTGCAATTTTCTCTAACATTTCTGATTTCTTAACTTGATATGGAATCGCGTTCACAATAATTCTCTTATCTGCACCGTTCTCTTCTACGAGGCAATCGCTTCGAACGTGGAATTTGCCATGACCCGTTTCGTACATATCTCGGATACCATCAATTCCGTAGATTGTTGCACCTGTTGGGAAATCTGGTCCTTGAATCAGTTTCATGTATTCTCCAACACCAATTTCTGGTGGCGTGTCTGGATTCTTACTATTCAATTCGGTTTCAAGAATAACGCCGATATGCATTTTTATAGCCTCAGTCATCTCGTTGAGGTTATGTGGTGGGATTTTTGTTGCCATCCCAACTGCAATCCCATCACTTCCGTTGAGCAATAGATTTGGCATTCCTGCTGGTAATACCGAGGGTTCATTTTCAGAATCATCAAAATTAGGTTGGAAATCAACGGTGTTCTTTTCAATATCTGCGAGAAGACTGTTCGCTAATCTGTCAAGACGACTTTCTGTATATCTCATTGCAGCAGGAGGGTCTCCGTCAATACTTCCGAAGTTCCCTTGTCCATCAACGAGTGGATATCGTAAACTGAAATCCTGTGCCATACGAACCATGGTATCGTAAATGGATGAGTCACCATGAGGGTGGAATTTACCCATCACTTCTCCAACTGAACGAGCAGATTTGGTAAATGTCTTGTCATGAGTGTGGCCTCCGGCATGCATCCCATACAGAATTCTGCGGTGTACTGGTTTTAGACCATCACGCACATCAGGGAGTGCGCGTCCAATAATAACAGACATAGCATAATTGATGTAACTCTCTTTCATCTCTTCACCAATTTGGTGGTTTATGACTCGACCAATATTGGGTTCTCTTACTTCATCTTCAGATGTCAAGGTTAGTCACCTCCATTGCGTGCTTTTCAATAAATGCCCTTCTTGAAGGCACATCTTCTCCCATTAATATTTCAAACATATTGTCCGCTTCAAGGGCATCTTCAACTGAGACTTGCAGAAGAGTTCTTTCTTCGGGGTCCATCGTGGTACTCCATAGTTGGTCAGGGTTCATTTCTCCAAGACCCTTGTATCTCTGGATAGTTAATTTGGCATTGGGTTTGTCTGCTGTCAAATCTTTGATGTGTTTATCTCTTTCTTCATCGCTGAAAGCGTAGCGAGATTCTCTTCCCCTGATGACCTGATATAGTGGGGGTTGGGCGATGTAAACATTGCCATTTGTTACAGCATCTTTCATGTAGCGCCAGAAGAATGTCAATATCAAAGTCCTGATGTGGGCACCGTCAACATCAGCGTCAGTCATGATGATTAATCGACTATAGCGTAATTTAGAGGGATTGAAGAATCCCTCATCCTGCTCCTTCGGCTCTTCATTTTCAACTCCTGCATCGTCATCATCATGATTTTTATTGCCAACACCTGCTCCAAATGCTCTAATCATTGTTTGAATCTCATTGTTTTGAAATACTTTAGCAGGGTGTTTTTGCTGCCTCTCAACATTTAGGATTTTTCCTCTGAGTGGCAAAATCGCTTGGGTTCTACGGTCTCGTCCGGTCTTTGCAGAACCCCCCGCAGAATCTCCTTCGACAATGAAAATCTCACATTCGCTAGGGTCTCTAGATTGGCAATCAGCTAATTTTCCTGGTAAGCCACCACCTTCCAAAACTCCTTTGCGGCGAGTTAAGTCTCTAGCCTTTCGAGCCGCTTCTCTGGCTTTACTTGAGAGGATTGCCTTGTCAATAATCATCCGGCCAGTTGTTGGATTTTCTTCCAAAAATTCACCTAATTTTTCATTAACTATAGCCTCTACAATTCCCTGTACTTCGCTTGTGACTAACTTGTCTTTTGCTTGTGATGAAAAAGATGGGTCTGGGTGTTTGATGCTGACTACAGCAGTCAAACCCTCCCGGATATCTTCGCCTGAAAGATTACCAACTTTTTTGAGAAGGTCTCTTGAATTCCCATAGGTGTTGATTGTGCGGGTAAGTGACCCTCGAAGCCCAGACATGTGGGTTCCGCCATCACGATTGCGGATGATATTGGTATAACATTGAATTTTCTCTGAGTATGCATCTGACCATAACAATGCGATATCTGCCTCAATCAGTTTACCATCGCTATCTTCTCGAGATCCGATAAGACGTATCACTTCAGGGTGGATGCTGACAGCCCGTTCACCAAGATGACTTACAAATTCCGCAATCCCTCCTTCGTATTTGTGACTAATTTTCTCTTTTCCTGAGACTTCATCAGCCAGAGTGATTTCTAATCCACCATTCAGGAATGAGGTTTCACGGATTCTTTCATCCATTCTGTCATATTCGAATTCAGTGACATTTGAGAAGAATTGCAAATCCGGCATGAAGTGAATAGTTGTGCCTGTTTCATCGCTATCACCTATTGCTTTGATATCGTATTGTGGGATTCCTGCACGGAATTCTTGTTGCCAGATTTTCCCATCTCGATGGATTGTCATCAACAACCATTCAGAAACTGCGTTTACTGCAGAAACACCAACTCCGTGCAATCCACCCGATACCTTGTAGGCTTCATTGTCGAATTTTCCGCCGGCATGCAAACTAGTCATTACAACTTCGGCAGTGCTAATTCCTTTGTCAGGGTGGATTCCCACAGGGATTCCTCTGCCATAATCCTTCACCAATACTGAACCATCCGCTTTGATGACTACATCAATTACATCATTGTGACCGGCCAAGTGTTCGTCAACTGCGTTGTCAACAACTTCCCAAATACAGCGGTGAAGCGCTTCACCGTTATCGGTTTCCCCGAGGTACATCCCTGGTACTTGTCGGACTGCTTCAAGCCCCTCTAGGACTTGAATTGTGCCTTCATCATAATCGCCTGCCATTGAAATCACATCTCGCCTCTCAGGGGGTATCTTAGATACCCCCTGTGTATTTTAAAGCCGCCGCTATTCGGTTCATAAACTCTGCCTTCAAAAAATGCTGAATCTAAGGATTTAACACCCCCTAAATTTGGCCATTTTTCAATCATTTTTCCCACCAAAATAGGGTCCGCGAGCGAGGGTTCAAAATATTTCCCAAACAGTATGGTTAAACAGAGGGCTTTAGTGGCCGCCACAATGGCCCTCCCGCTCGTATGTATCGTGCTTGGTGGAAACACCGTTCCAGAGGTGTTGAAACAAGCGGAACAAGCAACCGCGGAAGGCGGCGACCTGATTGAAGTCCGCTTCGATAAATTATATGTTGAACCAGTAAATGTAACGGTTCAGAATGTCGATGGTGTAGACGAAACATCGACTGAATATGTTGCTAGAGAAATTAGTGATGTCAGCGTTGATGATGCCATTAGACAACTCAAAAAGGGTATTGACAAACCAGTCCTATTCACTTGCCGGTCAAAGTCAGAAGGAGGGGAATTTCCTGATGACGAAGAAGCAAGAATTGGTGTACTAGAACAGGCAATTGTTAGCGGAGTCTCTTGGATTGACATTGAAATTGGTATTGAGCCTAAAGCACGAGCCTCACTTGTGGCGGCTGCCAAAGAATCTGGTGCAAAGGTAGTTGCTTCCTATCATGACTTAGAGTCAACTCCTTCAACTGAAGAAATTGTTGAGAAATATGAAGCAAATAGTGACGCCGGAGACATCATCAAACTTTGCTACCATACGAGGCATCATGACGATGCTCTCAGCATCTTTGAGGCTGGATGGAAAATGAGAAACTCAAGTAATTCTTATTCTCTCATGGGACAAGGAATTGGTGGTGATTGGCCTCGGATTCACGCGCCTATCCTTCAGCAAAAATTGGTCTTTACGACTCTAAAGAGGGGTTTTTCACTAGCTGATAAAGGTCTGATAAATGTACGTGATCTCATGATTGCTTGGGAAATGCTTGGACATTCAAGTGATTAATTTAATCACTTGCAATTTTCATTTGACCATAAAAAGGGGTCAGTTTCAATTGACTCGAGGCGGGGGCTTGGAAGCCTCAGTTTCTAGCATTGGCATCAAGTCAACACCCTGCTCACCTCCGCTACCTGAGCCCACACCTGCTCGTTGATATCTTGAATGCAGTATAATTGGGGTTGCAATTAACATGACGAATAATCCTCCACAAAATAATGCCACAGTGTAATTTGGCAGGGTAAATCGTTCCTCTGTCATTATGGTAATGTCAACAGAAAAATTCCTATGCGGTGCTGGTGTATCGCTATCTCGCATATTGTCCCATCCGTCTACAATTAGGTACATCCATTGAGTTTCTTCCTCAGCAAGGCCGAAGAATCCACCAGAAACTTCGTCATGGTCTAGGCTTACTGCGAAATCAGTTGCCTTTTCACCTTCGTAAGCATGCATGTCTCTATAGGGCATCCAAGCAGAAACATCCCTCCACTCCGGGGGTATTTTGTCGAGCAAATTACGCTCCTCCCAAATCCGCATAGAGTAATCATTTCGATATAAATCCCAATCATATTTTTTGATGAGATAGAAGTCAACCATAGGAGCCTCAAGGTAATTGCTGGAATTATCAGAATGAGTTACAACACAGAATGTGTAACGGTATCCAGATGTTAGGTTGAGTCTTAACCCGGAGGCAGTGTCATTTTTCACCTCAAATGATGCATGAAAATCAGAACGAAGTGCTTTTAATTCACTATTATTGTAAATATTGTCACCCAATTGGCCACCCCAAAAAGACCCAGAGTCTTCTTGGAATGCAGGTTCACCATCAGACATCCATACATCATCTTCTTGAGTCCCAGTTAAATTGAAACTACTGATTTCTTGATGCCATTTTCCCGCTTGTGTTGAGTCGTATGAACAGTTAGATGCTGCTTCCACTTCTGGGATAGAAAATACACTCGGTAAAGACAGAGCAATCGGGCTGATAATCAACAAGAATAACATCAAAGAGAGGTTTTTCCTCATCAAATCAGGTCGTCTACCACTCATCGCATCGGTCACCTGCGCCTTCGCGAAGTCACAGGACGCACATAACCCGATTCCTTGCTACGTCGGTCTTGTGTGGTCAGATGTTTTGGTTTGGGTGGTGGAGCGTGGTGATCCATTCCAAGAACTCCTCCCTCGGTTTCAACAGTTGAGACATCGTAGGAATCTTGTCTATCCTCAGCATCAGCTTCAATTTCAGTTGGTTGACGCATGACTAACCATCCTAGAATCAGGAGAACAACGAGTAGTGCACCTAACATCATGCCGCTACTTTCTGCTTTTGGAAGTAGTGAGTCCAGGCTGAAATCAGCAATTGAATCATCTTGCTCAGATGGGTCTCGAATTCGTAGTGGATATCCTTTTTCAGTACAAACTCCGATTCCATTACAGACCTTTAGTGCAACGAAAATTTCACCTGGTTCTGACCAATTTACTACGATGTATCCTTGACTACTTTCTTCAACCCAGTCATTGGTGTTGTCGCCATCAGCATCAACATCCAATCGGTCATCAACATCCCATTCAATCTGTAATGCGAATTGTCCGACAATAGATTCACTAGTATCGTGGTCATCATCTAATATTCCATTGCCATCACTGTCAAAGTACACATCATCATCGTACCAAGCGCTGAATCCTAAAGAGCCATCATGGTCGATAGCTAAACCTGAAAGGAGGTATTCACCTTCGGAATAAATCGCTTCATCGAATAGAGTGGTAGTCATTATTTCAGGTGCACTGGCAACATACACATTTCTAGTAGTTTGATTAACATCTCCTGTGCCGAACCCATCTCTTAGGGTTAGTGTTACTGTGTACAATCCTGGAGTGGTGTACGCATGCCAAACATTTGGTGTGTGCACTAATGGTGAGCCATCACCAAAGTCCCATGTATACTCAATTAGGCCATTCCAATTAGGGTTGCTTTCGTCAATTGGAACATCCATTCCAACAAATTTTGCATCTCCATCTCTGCTACCACTTGAATTGAACCGTAGCCAAGTTCCTGGCGCTACGAAGATATCTCCTGAATCGGTGAATGTGTGCCTCCAATTGAACTGGCTGTCATCCTCACTAGGTGCATCAATTGGGCCTCCAGTGGCTGGGTCCCTTGCTTCGTAAATACTGACTTGTGGTATTGGGAGTGGGTTTTCAATTTCTATGATGTAAGCCTTAGGAAGTGAGGACAATCCTAACTCATCAATTACAACTAATTCCACCACATGAGTCCCAGGTGTTGAAAACAAATGGACGATTGATGTTTGATTGGTAATGGTCGTATTATCTTCTGATATAGTCCAAATTGTAGTCATATTACCATTTTGTCCATCAGGGTCCCACGAGTGGCTGACAAACATGTAAGGTGTAATTGTATCACCACTAGCTGGCCTGTCAAACAGTGCTACTGGTCGTTGATTATTGACCGTGACTTGGAGAATTGCCAGAGTACTATTTCCTGAGTTATCCGTGGCAATAATTGTCACATTTTTCAGTCCAGGGGTTAGCCAGGCAGGGTTTGGATTTTGGTCAGTTGAACTCGTCTGGTCAAAGTTACTCAATTTAGTAACCGTGCCACCATCAAGATTGACAGGGTCAGTGAAGAACCACTGCCATGATACAATCGTCCCGTCATCATCAGTGAACATTGTAGGTAAAGGAAGTGGGGTAAGTGTGTCAACTTCGAGTGGTAAATCATGAATTAACCGTGGAATTCTATTGAGGATGAGAATATTTATTGTTTGATTTACGGTAAATGTGCCATCATTAACAGTCAAAACAAGTGTGTAATTGGTGCCATTTGCTGAGCCATTAGACCAACTATGAGATGCTTCAGTATAGCCAATGCCACCCTCATTAGTTCCGTCACCCCAATCCCATTGGAAGTCAAGATATTCATCAGGGACATTATCATCAGTCATGTATGCTTCGAATAACACTCGTTGGGTTGTTAGTAGAGTAATACCACCGATTATTTCTTGACCAGCAACTGAAATCTTTACCGTTGGCATAATCGTATCTGTGATATTCATCGACCAATTTTGGGTACTACTCTGTTTCCCACCAATGTCCGTAACTTGTAGAGTTGCGTTGTAGTCTCCTGTTTGGATATATGCACGTGAAGGTGTACGGAGCCAAGATTGAACTCCATCTCCGAAGTCCCAAAGATATCCTGTTGGAGATGAATTATGGGTGTAAGTTTGATTATTTGCTGATAATCCCCAGATATCATAACCAGCCCCATTAAATTGAATTGGCAACCATGTTTGAGAGGTGTTTGATGACAAACTTCCTGTGGCTACAGGTGCCATGTTGTAGACATTTGTTGGTAAGGTAAGAACTGCAGCATTAGGTACAGGGTCTCCAATTTGGTCATACAGTCTTGCATACAATTGCCAATTACCATCCCAAGGTGGAGTGAACCACACTGAGCGGTTGGAGGCTGCACCACCGCCAACCCCCACAGGAATTGTGATGGTGTCGTGAAGTGTGTTATTGTTGAATGCCTCAATTCTAATGTCAAGATTTTCCCAAAACGCGGTTGAGTTGATTTCTAAATTCCATTCTAGAGTATCACTCATAGAGTCTCCATCGCGATCATGGAGTCTCAAGTAATCTTGTCTAATTGTTGCTGGTTGGGAGATCAACGCCGCAAAAACATCAACTGTCGCAATTGGATATTGAGTGCCTCCACCACCCGGCCAACCACAGTTTGCCATCGCGTAATCACAATCGTCAACTAGACTTTCATACCAAGTGATTACATAGACATCATCAGATACATTCCCGAATCCTGAAACCAAGCCAGTAGCCATACCAGCATTGAATTCAAGAGGAATAGATGTCCATGTCCCTGTGGCAATTTCACGATATACAAGCCGTCCAGCAAAACCAATTTCTGATGCTTGAACCATGACATTTAGTGGCGACCCAGTGCCTCCAGTGAACTTGTAGGCTCTAACTCCCCACCCTTCCAGTGGGTCACCTTGGCTAGACCAAACACTACCCCAATTGCTATTTGAATCGGTAATTTGTAACTTACAAAATTGAGAACTTCCACAATTGTCATACATATCTATATTATCTAATCCAAATGGATTCTGAGAGTCATCTAACAGGGTTGCTACGGTGAAATTAGCAAAAATTGCAGACATTGTGTTTCCAATATTACCCGGTGAACCGGGAACAGGATTATTTGCAAGATTGACGATTCCAGCACCGCCGGTAGCCGTATCAGCAACTAAACTTTGGATAGCAGATCCGCCGCCGAGTTTTGAAGCAAGGAATAACATGAACAAGAAACCAGCACCGTAATCACCAGTTGATTGATTCCACCATCGTACAGATGTGTAGGAGTTTTGAGCCCATTCATTGGCGTGTCCTATAATCGTACTAGTAGCGCCAAAGCAGAGGAATGCGGCCATATCTGCATTTCCTTCATCTATCCATAGGTACTCAAATGGGTCACGTGAATTATGCAATAGATGTTGTAATTCGTGAGCAATAATTGTGTCTCCCCAACTTAAATCATTGACATCAACATAGACTGCTTCCCTTTGAGATGCAAGACTTGGTGCAAAGTAGCCGCCAATATTCGCAGGGCCATCGATGTTGTAAATCACAATCATCACTTGGCAGTTATTATCTACATCTGGTTCTGAACCAAAGTACTGAGTGAGGGTGGGATGAATTGTGGTTGACCAAGTGGATGCGTAGTTATTCAAGACCGAACTTGAAACTGCTTGACCAGATTCAACCAAAAAGGCAGCAGTAGTTGTGGTTTTTTCTACTGTCGCTGAAATTTGCCCTCCACTTGTTGGAATAGTCATGACAGTTCCTTGACTCAGCGGAACACAAGCCTTGGAGGTAGATTTCCCACTTTTACCATTCGCAAAAGGCAGAAGAAGGTCAGGGTATCCTGCATCAGCCCAAGCCATTTTGTGCAACCTTGTTGCAGAATATAGTGGCTCGCCTTCAACCATCATGTAGGATTTACCATGAATAGATACATCAAAATCATCGATATTACCTATAATATCGCCAACTTCGTAGTTGTTTTCAGTTCCAGCAGCAGCTGTTGGAGCCAGTGCAGGACCCAAAGTTGCGGCTACCATCAGAATTGTCAGAAACAGAGACGTTCGAATTTGCATTACAAGACCACCATGAGCGAGGCTACGCTTCTATTCAGACGCTTGTCTATGGACCTATTTAATAGCGCATGGAGCATGGTTCATACGGGCAAGAGGAGGTACTATTGAAATGGCCAATCAATTTAGAGCAATTTGGCTAATTTTTTCATTGATAATTGTGGCGATTTTATCTCCATTTTTGACCTCATCTGAGGGGTCAGATTCAGCAAATATAATCCAATATGAAATTGAGATTCTAAATACCGAAGAACATGATGCAGAGGCATTCACACAAGGCTTTCTATACCATCAAGGAAAACTCTACGAGAGCACAGGAAGGTATGGGCAATCAACCCTAAGAGAGGTTAACTTGGAGGGAGAGGTTCTTCGCTCAGTGAATCTCAGTAGTGATGTGTTTGGAGAGGGCTTAACAGTGCACAACAGTACTCTAGTTCAACTTACTTGGAAGAGTGGTGTGGCTTACATTTGGGATTTAGAAACATTTTCAATCATCGGAAATTTTTCCTATCAAGATGAAGGTTGGGGGATTTGTTCTGATGGAACCAATTTTGTGATGAGTAATGGTTCAAGTGATTTGACCATTCGTAATCCAGAAGATTTTTCTGTGATTCATACAGTTTCAGTGACTTACAATGATTCACCTTTACCGGAGTTAAATGAATTGGAATGTGTTGGAGATTTAGTTTATGCGAATGTTTGGCATTGGGAATCAATTTTCATAATCAATATGACAACAGGGAATGTTGTTGGTACAATAGATGCAAGTTCACTATACCCTAAACCATCTCCCGGGGTTCTCAATGGGCTTGCGTATGATTCTCAAAATAACACATTTTGGATAACCGGTAAAAACTGGCCAATAATGCACCATGTGAGTTTTCATCAAATCTTAGAAAATAATAGCACAGTTGGGACGGAAGATGATGTGGAAAATAGTGAAAATTTTGGATTTAAACTCCCTTCAACTGTTGAAGAATATACATTAATTTTGTTTTCAGGATTTTTTGCTCTGCTGACCTATATGTTGTGGGGAAACGGCTTTTTTTCATTAACTAAGAGCCGAGGGGTTCACAATCCCCCCGCGGACACGATGTATCACGGGGAACAAGAATGAGCGACAAAGATGAGCGCGAGGAGCGTCTCAAATCCCTTCGCACTAGGGTTCGCGATGAACTTGTTGAAGAAGGTGTCTTAGAAGTCGATGATGAGGTTGAATTGGACTTTGATGCTGATGAAGATGCTACCACCCTTTCTGACCGTATTGCAAGGCGCCGCCGAAGACTGAAAAGAGCAAGGGCGGCTCGCCGTCAGCAAGCACTAATTGATGTTCAAAGTGGTGGAGACCCTGCAGTTGTTAGACTGCCCGCTGCCCTGAGGAATCGTTCTGATGAAGGCTGGGTGATGAATCTCGCAGTATTGTTAATCATCGTAGGCAGTACTCTTGGTGCTGCAAGTGGTGCTCTACTAATTAGCGCAGACCCAAGGGATTTGGTAGCAAGTTCCATGTTTTCTCGCACCGATGATGCTGAGGTGCACGGATTAATCTTGAGTGAATTAGATAGTGCAAACGACACTGGTGGTGAGGCCATCCAAGGTGTTGATATTGAATTGATAAGAATTTCAGATGATAATTCGGAAGGCAGAACAGAGACAAATTCAGAAGGGCGATTCACAATTTCAGGGGTTTCTAGAGAAGCGATGCTTCTAACCGTTAGAATGGACGGATATGTCACAATAGAGAGGACACTTTCACCAGGGGAAATACCAGATTTAACACTCACATTAATTGAGGGTGAAGGTGTTGATTCAGACGACTTACGCGAGCCAAGTAATCTTGCATCAGCAGTGCAAACATCAACTGTATTAGCAGTAATCACTTTGATTTCAGCGGCGATTGGTATCGTTGGCGCCCTTGAGGCACGTCGTGGACTTAGATATCGCCGAACCCAATGGATATGTGGTCTTGGATTGTTTAGTCGCGGTGGAATCTTCTTTGGCCCATTACTCATTCTCCTCGGCATGGCTTTGCTAATGTTAACCAAAAATCAGTTTGCTGACCAACAATAACGACGATTTTGTTGTTGTTTTTTTGGTATATCTTTCAAAGCACACTCCTTTTTCACGCAAGTTTATTCATCACGGCGACTGTCATGGGGTAGAGGCGTTGCCATGTATCTCATCACCATTGAAGGAGGCGATGGCAGTGGCAAGGGTATTGCTACAAAAATGCTCGAAGAAATTTTGTTAGAAGAGTTCACTTTCTCAGATATTTGGGTGACTGGTGAACCTCGTCGAGACCATCCATTGGGGAAACTCGCGGTTGATTCTGTACGCACAGGTGAAGCGGGTCCAGTAAAGGAGGCTAGTTTGTTTGCCGCAGATCGCCTTGACCACTCACATGCTTGGATTCTCCCGAGGCTCAAACAGGGCAAGGCAGTTATTTCAGAGAGAAATGTTCATTCTTCTCTTGTTTATCAAGGAATAGTTGGGGAAATTGGTCTTACAGAAGTTGCTCGATTAAACAGCGCTGCATGTATTCCCGACCTTTGTTTGTGGGTAGATTGTGACCCTATTGTAGCACTTCGTAGAATCACCCATGGGACTCTAAGAGAAGCGGTGATGGATAAACAAGAATATTTCGAAACGGATGAATTACAACAGAAAATTAGAGCTGGATATGCAACACTTCTTGGTGGTGGAGTGCCAATGCCAAAGCCGTTTAACAAAGGAGTTGTAGTAGGGCCTATACTCAATGATGGGACCAAAGCAGACCTACGGCGTAAGATACAGCAAGAGGTTCGAAAATTCTTGTATCGCCACCCCGTACCACTCAACATTGATGCCGAAGATGTTGAACGAGTAATGCTTGAAAAAGCCCTCAAAGGAGAGAGGGGTCAAACAACTCTCAAAGTATTGGATACATCACCTAAACGCAGTAGTAAGAATTGGCTTCATGGGGAAAAACCATGGCAAGTGATGAAACATGCTAATTCACTTTATCAAGAAGCATATGACGCAATTCCAGATGAAAAATCTAGGAACATACCTAAGACTTCAATTAGCCATACTGTCATTTCGGTAATTGGTACCCTTTCACTTCTTCCCGGTGCAGAAGCATCTAGTCTGAGAAAATGGTTCGGCCCTGTCAGGGTTGTAAGTTCCCGCCATACTCACAGGATGCTGAAATTTTTCCATGAACAATCTGGATGGGTCAGAACTCATAAACCACTCAAAGGAAAGGATGCCGCCCGCTCCGAACTACGTGCAGAATGGCAGGCATTCGGGCGTTTAGGTTTGGTTATTTGGCCATTGAAGGAAGAATTTGCAAAATGGCAAGATGAAAATCCTGATGGGCAGTGGAGAAATTCACTGTCTGCAATAGTTGGCAAAAATCCCTCTGCTGAAATGATACAAGCAATGGATAATTGCGTTGCAAGATTGGCAATACTTGGTTCAGGGATGGCGGATGTGGATCCACCTTCTAATGTTGTAGAGTTCAGAAAGTGGTGGCGTCAAGGACCCGTATCAAGATAGTTTCACTCTTCACTATCTTCGTTTTTCTCTGTTTGAGTAGCAATTTCCGCCAATATTTCATCTGTTGTTTCAACCGTTGGTACTAGGCGTGCATTGGCTGGTAGGATAACTTTCCCAGCATCAAATTCGAATGGTTTTGGATTTGCAGCAAAAACTCCAGCAAATAGTAAACCAACTCCAATCCCCATTGGGAATCCGGTAATTAATCGCTTGAAATTTGTTGACTCGTACCCGCTAATTGCTTGGATTCCTCCATCAAGTGCAGTTGGAAGTAATAGTAATGCTATACCACCAAAGGCGAGTAAAAATCGTCTGTCATTAAAGTAAAATTGTTCTACCTTTTCATCAGGTAAAACTGAAATTATTGAATCTCTAACAGTCCAACGATTGAGGCCACGTTTGCGGAAAATCAATCCACCAACAAAAATCCCCGCGAGAATTCCAATATCACGCGTACAAACTGGCATCTGATTATCGTTAATTTTCCAGGAGCGTTGGTGTTTCTGGTGACAATTTAAGTCTCCGAATCCATAAACAAAAGCACTGAAAATATCTAATTCACTCCATGCAAATTTACCACCATGTTCTGATTGGTCGTGACCCATCTCAGAATGCTCAGAGTGGGGTTCGTTTCCCCAATC